>CAXYUL010000072.1:0-8214 GCA_964292095.1 uncultured Bacteroidales bacterium
TCTTTTTCTTGTTTGTTTTTACCTCTATTCTTCTCTCTCAATACTTCAATGAACTGTCCGTTTTTTCTCAAACGGGATGCAAAGGTAAGCATAATTTTTAATCATGCAAATTTTTTTATAAATATTTTTCTCTAAAGTAGAGTCAACAAGCAAGTACAAATATAATAAAGACTATCGTAGCCTTAATTTCTAAATATCTCTATTACCCTTTTTACGTCTAATTATATAGCCTAATTTAAATTTGAAATGATTCTGTGCTAAATATTTTTTATATCTGTGACTATGTAAGCTCAAGAATAAATATTGCACTCCTATTGTTAATCTACCAATAAAATAATGAAACTGCTTAATAAATCTTAATCATTCGACCTTTTCCAGTATCATTTCCTTTGGAATAGAGGATTCGCCCTTTATATACCAACACCATGATTCGGCTTCCTCTTTGGAGATAACGACACCTTGATTATAACATTCAAAGAACTCGCCCTCATCTTCTCGTATTTTCATCTTTAATCTTCGTTTGCTCCCTTCAACAGGTGTTATTATACTACCTGAATAATCTTTATATATTTTTGAACCTTCACATATTACAAATACCAAATAATCCATAAAACACATATTTCCAAACCAATATTTTTCTTCAAAAGTTGGTATGGAGACTACAATAGGCCACAATACAGCCCTTCTTTTAATTGTATTAATACTATCTAAGATATTTACTAAGTATTCTCCTTTTATAGAATCTTGTAATTCTTGTGGTTTAACTAATTGTTGGGGAATAACTTGTCCCAGTTTTACCTCTTCTGCTGTAATAAATTTACCACTTACTGTATAATAAATTACTATCCCATTAAAATCATTTAGGTTAAAATAATCATAAATGCTGTTTGTTTGAGTTTTTCTAGATATTAGACTAACCACATAGTTAATTGCCTTGTGATTTACAGGAGTGTATTTTATATAGAAATACTTTATACTCACCACAGAATCAGCCAGCATTATTCTGTTTTGTGAAAAGGCCCCATGTTACATAGAGCTACATTAGATAAGAAAGGAATCTGAGTGTAAATACCATCTGAAAAAGTTCTTGTCTTAGCACTAGGCAAATCTAAAAGAGAATCTGATACAGAACATTCTAGTGATGTACTATCTAAGCTAGAATTGCTTTTTGTTTGACCAAGTAGGTTAAAGGAAGCAAAATTTAAGGCAAATCTTTTTGAATTAGATGACAGTGCTAATCTATTATTATCTTTATTAGTCAATAAAGAATCATCTTCTACTGTTTTAGCACACGAAAGTAAAAATAAGATACATAATAAATAATAAGTTAAAGTTTTAAGTTTATTAATAAATAATAGAGACTTTTACGTAATGAACATTATATGTAGCCATAACTGAGCTTATTTAATTAATCATATCAATTTCTTAAATAAGAGAATATAAAGAAAGTATTTGTTTAGTAATTCCGTTGTTTAAAGTTAATAGTTAGGTACAAATTCTTGGTAAAATTAATTTTTGTTTTTTAAATTTCCAAAAAGACTTTCCAAAACAAAATATTTTTCTCTTTTACCCGTTTTACTATTGAGTATCCATTTTTTTCTTACTTTTGCCGCCAATAGTAAAAGCTATTACTATTTTATTTATTAAACAATAATAAAAGATAATATGTTACAAATCCCAAACTTCCTAAAGAACGAAGACACACTCTCTACATTAATAGGAGCAATACTATTAATAATCCTAATTTTTATCCCCAATATCTTTAAGAGCCAATATGTGGCTCTAATAGCTGTACTGCCTCTGTTTGCAATTGGGGTAAAATGTTTGGGAGAAAGGGTAATTCCATTTACCATAGCCTTTTTAGCAATTTACGCAATATCGCTTGCCTCACAATATATAAGCGCAACACCTATAATAAAGAAAACAGGCTTTGAATCTGTCTTTATAGCCGTAGCAATAGGTCTTCTAATAAGAAACACTATAGGTCTTCCAAAATGGCTAGCCCCCGCAATAAAAAGTGAATACTATATAAAAGCAGGCTTAGTTATACTAGGTTCATCTATAATGTTCAACGAAATTTTAAAAGCCGGCTCCTTAGGAATGATACAAGCAATAATAGTAGTACTCGCTGTTTGGTATTTCTCATTTTGGCTATCAAAGAGAATGGGAATTGATAACGAAATGGGAGTTATGCTCTCATCTGCAGTATCTATTTGTGGTGTATCTGCAGCAATTGCAACCTGCGGAGCCATAAAGGGAGATGGTAAGAAACTATCTTTTGTGGTTTCACTAGTTCTAATTTGCGCAATCCCCATGATGTACATAATGCCCTACCTGGCAATGTGGCTGAATCTTAGCCCAGAAGTAGCAGGTGCTTGGCTAGGTGGAACCATAGACACAACAGAAGCAGTAGTTGCGTCGGGAAAATTTTTAGGAGAAACTGCAGAAAAATACAGCGTTATAATTAAATCTGCTCAAAACGTTCTCCTTGGACTTGCTGCCTTCTTTATCTCTATTTACTGGTCTGTAAGAAATACCAATGAGCACCTACGCCCTACCCCTAAAATTCTTTGGGAGCGTTTTCCAAAATTTGTGCTAGGTTTTATGGCAGCATCTCTAATTTTTAGTTTTATTTTGCTTCCCGACACAGCTAAAGACCTAAGTAAGGTGGCAAAGGGACTTAGGGAAACTATCTTCTCCGTAGCTTTTGTAAGTATAGGCTTAGAAACCGACTTTAAGCATATTTTTACAAAAGAAAATGCCAAATACACTAAAACTTTTCTAATTGCTCAAGGATTTAATATAATAATAACCCTAATTGTGGCATTCTTGCTATTTAACTAGAAATGCAAAGTGCCATATAAACAATGGAAATAAATCTGAATAACACTAAGGAGTATTACAGTAGGAGTTTTATTTTAAATAAAAATATGCTAAACACAAAATAATTTCTAATTTTACAGATTGAAATTTTAATAATCATAACCTAATGGAAAATACACAAAAAACAACACAAGGATTGCCAGAGAATGCTGCCAGAGAATTAAGGCCTGGAGAAAAATATGAGCCTATTTTAAAAGCAGACAAAGTATACCCCGAAGTAAATATATGGTCGGTTTCGATGGGTATTTTAATGACAATTTTATTTTCTGCTGCCGCCGCTTATTTAGGATTAAAGGTAGGACAAGTATTTGAGGCTGCAATTCCAATTGCAATTATTGCTGTTGGCGTATCTGGTGCCCTTAAAAGAAAAAATGCTTTAGGAGAAAATGTTATTATTCAATCTATTGGATCTTGCTCTGGAGCTATTGTTGCAGGTGCTATTTTTACTTTACCAGCACTATATATATTACAAGCAAAATATCCAGAACTAACAGTAGACTTTACAAAGATATTTTTAAGTTCGCTTCTTGGAGGTATTTTAGGTATTTTGTTACTTATTCCATTTAGAAAATATTTTGTTGCTGATATGCACGGAAAATATCCTTTTCCAGAGGCAACTGCTACAACTCAAGTTTTAGTTAGCGGAGAATCTGGAGGTAATGGCGCTAAACTTTTAATGATAAGCGGATTAATTGGAGGTATTTATGATTTTATTGTTTCTACTTTCGGTTTTTGGGCAGAAACATTTTCTAGTAAAGTGCTCCCTTTTGGTGAAGCAATTGCAGATAAAGCTAAAGTATTAGTTAAACTTAATGTTAGTGCTGCTGTACTAGGTTTAGGCTTTATTATTGGATTAAAATACGCATTCATTATTTGTTGTGGATCATTCCTAGTATGGTTTGTAATTATTCCTTTATTTAATTTACTTTTTGGAGCAGAAACAATTACAATTTTAGGAACTACATTTAGTAATATAACAGCTTTAGGCCCAGACGAAATATTTAAAGACTATGCTAGACATATTGGTATTGGAGGTATTGCAACTGCTGGTATAATAGGTATTATTAAATCTTCTGGTATTATTAAATCTGCATTAGGACTAGCTGTAAGCGAGTTTAAATCTAAAGGCGATGCTAGTAAAGCTAGTGTTCCAAGAACACAAAGAGATTTATCTATGAAAATAATTGTAATTGGTATTCTGCTAGCCCTTGTAGTAACATTTATTTTCTTCTATTTTGGTGTTGTTCCTAATTTAAAACATGCCATTATAGCTTTAGTTACAGTTGGTATTATTGCATTCTTATTTACTACCGTTGCCGCAAATGCTATTGCTATTGTAGGTAGTAACCCCGTTAGTGGAATGACTCTTATGACACTTATTTTAGCTTCTTTAGTTATGGTTTCTAGCGGATTAACTGGAACAGCAGGTATGACCGCAGCCTTAATTATTGGAGGTGTTGTTTGTACAGCTCTTTCTGTTGCAGGAGCATTTATTACAGATCTAAAAGTTGGATATTGGATTGGAACTACTCCTAAGAAACAAGAGACTTGGAAATTTTTAGGAACTCTTGTTGCAGCGTCTCCTGTGGGTGGAGTTATGATGATATTAAACCAACCTTATGGTTTTACAGGTGAGAATGCATTAATTCCTCCACAAGCTAATGCAATGGCTGCTGTTATTGAGCCTCTTATGTCTGGTGGTTCTGCTCCTTGGATTCTTTATGCTTTAGGTGCGGTTATAGCTATTGTTTTAACAATGTTCAATGTTCCAGCTCTTGCATTTGCATTAGGGATGTTTATTCCCCTTCAACTTAACCTTCCTCTGCTTGTTGGTGGAGCAGTTGCTTGGTATGTAGGTTCTAGAAGTAAAGATGAGGCTGTTAATAAAGAAAGAACAGATAAAGGAACTCTTTTAGCTAGTGGATTTATTGCAGGTGGAGCATTAATGGGTGTTGTTAGTGCAGCTATTAAATTTGGCGGAATAGATTTATATAATAGTATTTGGGCATCTTCTAACGGAGCTCAATTTGTTTCAATCCTAGCTTACGCAGCAATTATAGCGTTTTTAATTATAGCAACTTTAAAGAAAAATAAATAATTTATGCCTCAAGGCAATGTCATACAAGCTCTATTACTTACACTCTTTGCTGGTCTAGCAACCGGCTTAGGTGCAATAATAGTTATGTTTGCTAAAAAATTTAGCACAAAAACCTTATCCCTAACAATGGGCTTCTCTGCAGGGGTTATGATTTTAGTTTCTTTTGTAGAATTATTTTCTGACGCAAGAAATACCCTATCGGGAGAATTTGGGGATAAATTTGGATTACTATATACATTATTAGCCTTTTTTGGAGGCATGGCACTAATTGCAATAATAGACTTTTTAGTACCTAGTAATGATAATCCGCACGAGGTAACAGAGTTTAGCTCCAATAAAAACACAGATGCACACGGTCATGCAACCCAAATTATTACAGCAGAAACTATAAACACTAAAAAAACTCCTCAAAAATTACTTAGAGTTAGTTTAATGTCTACAATAGTTATTGCCATCCATAACTTCCCAGAGGGTATAGCAACCTTTGTTAGTGCAATGGATAATATTACAATTGGTTTAAGCATAGCATTTGCCATAGCCCTACACAATATTCCAGAGGGAATAGCAATTGCAATCCCAACATATTATGCCACAGGTAAAAAATCAAAAGCTATAATAAATGCTACTTTATCAGGACTTGCAGAACCATGCGGGGCAATTTTAGCGTACTTGTTTTTGTCTAACTACCTAACTCATACTTTTATGGGTGTAATTTTTGCTGTAGTTGCAGGAATTATGGTATATATTTCGCTTGATGAGTTGCTTCCTACTGCAGAAAATTACGGAGAACACCATCTTGTTATTCAAGGAGTAATAGCAGGAATGGCCTTTATGGGCTTTGGATTACTCTTATTTTTATAAACTAAATTAAATACAATGGAAAGATTAATAGACAGATTTTTAAGATATGTTGCTATAGAAACAACATCTAACCCAGATAGTAACAGCCAACCAAGTTCTAAATGCCAATTTGATTTACTAAAATTGCTAGAAAAGGAGCTAAACGAAATGGGAATAAGAGCTAAACTAGATGAGTTTGGCTATGTAATGGGAACAATAGAATCTAATATAGATAAAAAGGTTCCAACAATAGGCTTTATTGCCCATGCCGATACAGCTCCAGATGCTAGTGGACTTAATATTAAGCCTCAAATTATAAAGAATTACGACGGAAAAGATGTTGTTTTAAACAAAGATCTTAATATAACAATTCCTGTTAAGGATTTTCCAGAACTTCTTAATTATGTTGGTCAGACACTAATTACTACAGATGGTACTACATTACTTGGAGCAGATGATAAAGCTGGTATTGCAGAAATTATGTGCGCAGCAGAGTACTTGATGGAAAATCCACAAATTAAACACGGCGAAATAAAAATAGGTTTTACTCCCGACGAGGAAATAGGACGTGGAGTAGATAAATTTGATGTTGAGAAATTTGGAGCCCAATACGCCTACACAATAGATGGGGGCAGATTAGGAGAACTAGAATTTGAGAACTTTAACGCAGCTTCTGCAAAAATCCATATCCAAGGTAGAAATGTTCATCCGGGCTTTGCAAAAGATAAAATGATTAATGCAATTATAATTGCTATGGAGTTGAATGCTTTACTCCCGGTTAATCAAAGACCTGAGTATACAGAGAATTATGATGGCTTCTTCCATTTAGTTGGAATAAACGGAGCAGTAGAGGAAGCTAGTGTGCAGTATATTATCCGAGACCATAATATGGAGAAATTTATCGGGAAGAAAAAGATGATGGAAGAGGCTGTTGCTTTTATTAATAAAAAGTGGGGAGAGGCTTGCGCTAAGTTAGAAATGAAAGATCAGTATTATAATATGAAAGAACAGGTATTACCTCATTACCATATTGTAGAAACAGCAGTTAAGGCTATGGAGATGGCAGAGATTAAACCTATCATCCAACCTATTAGAGGTGGTACAGATGGAGCACGCTTATCATTTATGGGCTTACCTTGTCCTAATATTTTTGGAGGCGGACATAATTTTCATGGCAAGTTAGAATATATCCCAGTAGAAAGTATGGAAAAAGCCTATCAAGTAATATTAAATATTATTAAATTATACGCAGAAAAATAAACTAAAATATAAAGATATGCTACTTACAACTACATCTACCATTCAAGGTAAAGAAATTACACAGTATTATGGCATAGTTTCGGCCGAAGTTATTATTGGAGCAAACGTATTTAAAGACATTGCTGCTTCTTTTACAGATTTTTTTGGTGGAAGATCTGGCACTTATGAAAAAACTCTTAAAGACGCTAAAGCTGCTGTTATGAGGGATATAACAGAACAAGCAAATAGCATTGGAGCTAATGCAATTATAGGAATTGACCTAGATTACGAGACAGTTGGCTCAAATGGCTCAATGCTAATGGTAACAGCAGCAGGCACAGCTGTAAAGGTATTATAGATGGAACAAGAACCAATAATTAATGCTCACAATAAAGATGAGTATCCACCCATGCACACAGCAGAACACATCCTTAATCAAACAATGGTTAGGATGTTTGCTTGTCCTAGATCTAAAAACGCACATATAGAACGCAAAAAGAGCAAATGCGACTACCTGCTTCCTAAAGCTCCTAGCGCAGAACAAATAGGAGAAATAGAAAAAAAGGTAAACGAAGTTATTTCTAATAATTTACCTATTACTATAGAATATTTGAACAAAGAAGAAGCTGCCAAAGTTGTAGATTTAAGCAAATTGCCAGAAGAAGCTTCAGATACACTTAGAATTGTTAAAGTTGGCGAATATGACACTTGCGCTTGTGCCGGGAATCACGTTAGTAATACAAAAGAGATTGGACAATTTACTATTATTAGTTCCAACTTTGAAGATAAAAATAATGAAGAATTAGGTAGATGGCGTGTAAGATGGAAAGTTATTTAATCTAAAGATAAGTAAATGAAAAGTAAATACATAATAGGTATATGCTTATTGTCTTTCTGCATATTTTTTAGTTCTAGAAGTAAAGCACAAAACAAAAATAACCAAACTCCTCAAAAGAAAGAATTTAGAGGAGGAACAAACCATGTATTACATTTTAATTAATGATAACACATTTATAACAGATGAAGAACTAAATAGGGTTCTTAACTTAAATGAATATATATTGTATAAAAATGAAATAGGTACACAATTATTATGCTATAAAAAAGAAGACACAGCTAAGTCAGTATTTGATTCATTACTTAAATATTCGGAG
>CAXYUL010000073.1:0-8168 GCA_964292095.1 uncultured Bacteroidales bacterium
TAAGGCAGTTAGCTAAAGATGCAGATTTGCCTTCTGCAGAAAAAAAAGATTCTCAGGGAATTTGTTTTGTTGGAAAGGTAGATTTACCTATTTTCTTGCAACAGAAGTTAAAACCAAAGGAGGGTAATGTAGTTGAGATTTTTGCAGAAAATTTTGATAATGTAATGGATTTTAATGGCTTTAATAGCTTAAATGATAATGGATTGTTAAAGGAGCATTTTTTTTCTAATGGTTATTTAGATAGTTATTCATTAAAAGAGTTAAAGGTTTTATCGGCACCATTAATATACAAAGAAAGTTTGGGTAAATGTATAGGGAAGCATAATGGAGCCCATTTTTATACTATTGGGCAAAGACGTGGATTAAATATTGGAGGTCATAAAGAGTCTATTTTTATTATTTGGTCTGATATTTCTAATAACATTATTTATGTTGGTGAGGGACAGCAGCATAGGGGACTTTACAGGAAAGCATTGTTTATTTCTAATGAAAATTTACATTGGATTAGGCCCGATATTAAGATGGAGCCAAATGAGAGTAGAGATTATTTGCTTAGGATAAGATATAGACAGGCACTACAAAAAGCAAAGATGTTTATGAAGGAGGATGGAATGTATATAGTATTTAATGAGCCACAAAGAGGAATCACTGCAGGTCAGTTTGCAGCTTGGTATAGTGCTATAGACGAAGAGATGATAGGGAGTGGAGCAATATAATATTATTGTAATGCTTTAATGTTTCCAGCGTTTATGACTCCAAAGCCATGTATGAGGAGCCTTATATATAGATTCTTCTAGTTTATACAAAAATTCTTGAGTATTACTGAGCTCTGAGTTATTATTAAATTCTTTAAAACTCATTGTATATGAACCTTTTTTAGTTAGGATTATATCTAAATATACAAGTTTTGTGTTAGTGTTTTTTGCTAGTTTTTCTACACCCTCAAAAGCTGTTGTAGGTTGATTTAAAAAATTATACCTTTTTGTATTGCTCCAATGAGGCGATTGATCTGCTATAAAAATATAAATTTGAGGTTTATTTTTATTAGAAAGTATATATCTTAAAATTTCGCTAGATTCAATAATATTTATGTTAAAACGAGTTCTCATTTTTATACTTAAAAAATTAGCAATACAACCTCTTTGCTTTTTGTAACCTACATAAATTGGAGTATTTATGTATTGAGGGAGTATATTCA
Organism: uncultured Bacteroidales bacterium; assembly: GCA_964292095.1. Lineage (GTDB taxonomy): Bacteria > Bacteroidota > Bacteroidia > Bacteroidales > UBA932 > Egerieousia. The sequence continues at coordinate 1,199 of CAXYUL010000073.1, forward strand.
TGTATTCCCAATTACCTAAATGTCCCATTACAACAAAGGTACTTTTACCTTCTTCTGCAAACTGGTCTAGGATTTGGTGATTTTCTATTGTTAATTTTTCTTTTAGCTTTTTTTTGCTTATAGTGTTTAGCTTAACCCATTCAGAAAAAAATATTAAATAGATATTTAAGATACTCTTGGTGTAGGTCTCTAATCTGATTGTAGTTTAGCTTTGGAAAAGACCTACTCAGATTAATTGCAATTACATCCCGTCTGTATCCTGTTATATAGTAAGCAATTATATAACCAATATATGCGTATGAGTAGTGTATCCACCAAGGTAGTATACTAATAGGATATATACATATCCAAACTATTGGAGGTAGAATTCTTTTTGTAATGCCTGCCATTATGTTAGAAGTAGATTAGCTGGCCATCAAAGGCTGGCCGAACGTTTGAGGGTAAAGTATTTATTAAATCGGTATGTAAACCTATTTGGTGAGAGAGGTGTGTTAGATAATTATTCTTTGCTTTAATTTTTTTAATTTCATCTAGTGCCTCATCAAGAGAGAAATGAGAAATGTGTTTTTCTTTTCTTACAGTATTTATAATTAAGGTTTCTACTCCTTCTAATTTAGAATATTCGTTAAGCGGAATAAAGTTTCCGTCTGTAATATATGCTAAATTGCCAACCCTAAAACCAAGAATTGGAAGTTTATAGTGCATTACTCTAATGGGGATTATTGTAATACAAACTTCTTTATTATCTATTGTTTTATATATATTAAATGGATTTTCATCTATAGTCTTAAGCTTAAACTCTGGAACTCCAGGGTATTTAATATCGGCAAAAGCGTATGAGTATTCCATTTTTAGTGAGTCTTGTACTCTCTTTTCTGCATAAATAGGAAAGGCTTCTTCTTTAAAATAATTAAAAGATCTAATATCGTCTAATCCACCTGTATGGTCTTTATGTTGGTGAGTTAAAAGTATAAGATCTAAATCAGAAATATTTTCTCTAAGCATTTGTTGCCTAAAGTCTGGGCCACAATCTATTAAAATTTTTATTCCATTAAACTCTATGTAAGCAGAGGTTCTTAATCTATTATCATGAATATCTTTAGATTTACATACATTACAATTGCATCCTATCATAGGAACTCCTTGTGATGTTCCTGTTCCAAGAAAAATTAACTTATTAGGCATCTATTTATAATCGGCTTTGTTTATTGGATATAATTATTAGTGGCGTAAAGGTAAGAAAAAATTTTTACCTTTGCATCTATAAATAATGTGAATACAAAAAATGTATGAATAAAGGAGGTTTATATTTAATACCTTCTCCCCTAGGAGATAATGATCCTCACCAAGTTCTCCCATCTAGTGTATTTGATATATTACCTAGTCTTAGATATTATGTGGTTGAGGAGATAAGAACAGCTCGTAGATTTTTATCTAAGTGTGGATTAAAAGGTAGAATAGATGATCTTAATTTTTTTGAACTTAACGAGCATACTCCTTTGTCTGATATAGAAAGGTATGTACATATACTAGAGGATGGTAATAATGTGGGTTTAATATCAGAAGCTGGTTTGCCTGCGGTTGCAGATCCTGGGGCACAACTTGTAGATTTGGCTCATAAACATAATGTAAAAGTTAGTCCTTTTGTTGGACCATCTTCTCTTATGATGGCATTAATGAGTAGTGGCTTAAACGGACAGTGTTTTGCCTTTACTGGGTATTTGCCTATTAAACAAGAGGAAAGAAAAGATAAGATTAAATTAATTGAAAGAGTTTCATCTCAGCTTAACCAGAGTCAAATTATTATAGAAACGCCATATAGGAATGATTCACTTTTTAAACATTTACTTTCTGTATGTTTACCTAATACTATGATTTGTGTTGCTGCAGATATTAGTTTAAGTACACAATATATTAAAACTGCAAGTGTAGCTCAATGGTCTAAAGAAAATTTAGAAATAGGAAAGAGACCTTGCGTTTTTGTTCTATTGGCTAAATAGTTTTATATTATTATTTGTTTTCTCTATAAAAGATTGCTAATTGTTCTTCTTTTGTAGGTTAAAACAATTTTAATAACTTTGCACAAAATAGATTTCATAAGAAAGATTATAAGAAAGATTATAAGAAAGAAGAGATGACAAAGATTGAATTGTTAGCAATGGAGTTTTATTCACACCATGGCTGTTTTAAAGAAGAACAAATTATCGGGAATAAATTTATAATAAACTTAAGTGCTCAGTACGATGCTTCAATTGCAGCTGAGTCTGATAATATAGAGGATGCGTTAAATTACCAACTTATTTATAATGAGATTAATGAGCAAATGAAAATTAAGTCTCATCTTTTAGAGCATGTGGCCTTAAGGATTCTTAAAGCTTTAATGTTAAAGTTTCCTCAAATTATTTTTGCAGAAATTACCATAGATAAGCTTAATCCACCTCTTGGTGGGCAGCTTGGTTCGTCTAGAGTTGTTATGACTAGCGATGCTATTCTATAAATATACGTTTATGGATAAAAAAGTTGCTTTTGTAACATTGGGTTGCAAATTAAATTTTTCTGAAACTTCTGCTATTGCAAGAGAGTTTGAAGCTAATGGATATTTAAAGGTAGCGCCTTCTGCTGTTGCCGATATTTATGTAATTAATACTTGCTCTGTAACTGAGCATGCAGATAAAAAATGTAGAAATGTTATTAGAAAGTTGCATAAGCTAAATGAAAATGCAATAATAGCAGTAACTGGGTGTTATGCTCAACTTAAACCAAAGGAGATATTAGAGATAGATGGTGTAGATATAGTTGTTGGGGCAGATAAAAAAGGTAATATATTTCAGATTGTAAGCAATTTAGCCACAAATATTGGCGGCTTAAAGATAGAAGATAATACACCTGTTTTAAAGGGTAATAATAAAATTTCTTATTCATGCGAGATAGCAAAGGTTGAAACCATATTTCCGGCATATTCTCAAGGAGAAAGAACTCGTTCATTCTTAAAAATTCAGGATGGCTGTAATTATAATTGCTCATATTGTACAATTCCTTTAGCTAGGGGTAAAAGTAGAAATTTAAGCATAGAAACTATTGTAAACGAGGCTATTAAAATAGCTAATAGCGGAATTAAAGAAATAGTGCTAACTGGAGTTAATACAGGAGATTTTGGTAGAAGTACACAAGAAGATTTTTTAGATTTATTAAAAGCACTAGATAGTGTAGAAGGCATAGAAAGATATAGAATTTCATCAATTGAGCCCAATTTATTAAGAGAAGATATTATTGTGTGGATTGCTAGTACATCTAAGTTTCAACCACACTTTCATATACCATTACAATCTGGTTCAGATATAGTTTTAGCAGCAATGAAGCGCAGATATAATACCAAAATGTTTGCAGATAAAATTAGCATGATAAGAAAAATAATGGGCGATGTGTTTTTTGGAATAGATGTTATTGTTGGGTTTCCATTAGAAAGTGATGCTGAGTTTGAAAAAACATATAATTATTTAAAGGATATAATAAAACCATCTTTTATCCATGTTTTTCCTTATTCTAAAAGGGCAAATACGCCAGCAGCAATAATGGATGGGCAAGTAAAAGAAAGTATTAAGAGCGAGAGGGTAGAAAGGCTTAATGCTTTATCTAATAGTCTTTACAATAATTATGTTAGTAGATATATTGGCACTAATGTAAAAGTACTTTTTGAGAGCACCCAAAAGGGCGGAATGATGTATGGCTATACTCAAAACTACATAAAAGTAGAGAGAAAATATGACAAGCAACAAATAGGAAAAATTATTGATCTTGTTTTATAGTGTTCTTATTTGTCTTTCTTTTAGTTTTTTTATTCTTTTTTTCTTCTTTAATTGCTTGCTTCTCTTGAGGAGTTTTTTTTCTAAATAACTCCTTAAAATTATTAAAGCTTTGCTGGTAAATCATACCAATACCATTTCTTTGGGTATTATCCAAGTAATTAGAATATTGGTCTGCAGCATGAGAAAAAATGGTTAATCTTAATTTTCCATTTTTATCTAATTTAACTTCTACATCAAAGTTGCCAATAACCTCTCTATTTGTATTTTTAGAATAAGGATCGTTTCCTATGTTTCCCGATACAAGAACTCTGTTATTAAACAAAGGAGTAGAAAGAGCAACGTCAAAAACATCCATACCCTTTTCGCCACGTTGATAGTTAAGGCCTAAGTCTATTGGAATGCCTAACTGCTGAAAAATATTATTAAGCTGATTGCTTAATATCTCAGATGCATTAGAATATAGTATAGTAGAGTTATTTGCAATTCCAGATTGAGCATCAGGTAAAAAGCCCCCAGATACAAGTAATGCCATAAATTGTTTCTGAATTTGGTCATCTGTACTAAGTGCCCTTTCTACCCTGGCTTTAATTGTTGGATCTAAATCGGGAATAAGAATATTAAAGCTAAGTTCTGGGTTCATAAGTTGACCATTCATATTTAGGACACACTCTACAAGTCTTCTAGAGCTAACAGAACTTGTATCAGCTATAAGAGTATTAATAGATGCTTTGGTTTTATACAATGCACTAATATTTAAATTTGTTTTCTGAATATCGCCATTAAAATTAATAGTGCCACCAGGTTGTATTGTAAAATCTCTAGAAGCCAAGCCTAAAACAACAAATTTATAGCTACCCTGATTGATATTATAATCGCCAAATATATTAAAAATCTCTTTAGACGGGTTAATATCCATAGTTATAACACCGTTCCCATTAGCCTTAATAATATCACCCACAGCCTTGTTAATTTCTATCAAAATATTAGCATTTGGATTAACCTCCATTCTAAGTTTTACAGCAAGCTCGGTTGGTATTTTTATTGGCTTAGTAGCTTTTATAAGAGAATCCATATTAAATGCTACACTATCTTTTTTAGGCTGAACAAAGGTAAGAATATTAGTTTGCGAGGCTGTAGCCGAATTGGATAATGGAATATGAATAGAAGTATTATTATTAGAAATAGCATTAATATCTAGCAATAATTTATTTAATGGCCCTGTAATATCCATAGTTCCGCTAGCATAAGCATTTCCATAAAAAGCTTCATTTTCTTTTTCGCTAGTACTAAGACAAAGTAAATTGTTAAAGGTTAGGTGAGTTGAAAGTTTTATGTCTTTAAAATACTCATAACTTAAGCCCCCTTTAACTGTAGCTTTTCCATTATGATAATCTGTAATAATAAGATTATCAGCGCTTATGCCGTGCTCATTTAGCTTAACTCCTCCATTTAGTATATATGGAACACTAGTAAAATCTACCTTAAAATTCATATCCTTAACACGGCAATTTTCAGACTCTAATTTTAATTTATCTGTTCTTCCCGACAAACTAATATCTCCACTAAATGTGCCCCTCCTATTAGAAACTATACCTTCTAAAAATGGTTCGAAATAGCCCAATTCTAATCTGTCTAAAGCTGCATTAACGGCAAGATACGAGCTATCTGGGAAAAAAGAACCCACAATAGTAGAAGTAGTCCTATTATCTAATTGCGTGCTAAGTAGCATATTTATTCTCTTGTTTTTATTATCCCATTTACTCTTAATCTTCATTAAACCCACAGAATGTTTATTAACATTAACATTATTGCCCAGTAAGTCTAAATATAAATTTAGTAATTTATCTTTGTGAGAAATATTTGCATTCCCAGAGAAATAACCTTCAAAATTAAAGTCTTTAGTAAGAAACTGATTAAAAACGCCTACATTAAAATTATTAAGTTTAACAACAAGTGAATCATTAGAAGTTTTATCAATAGAGCCACCAATAGATAAGGATTGTTCTCCATTGTAAAACTTTAAATTACTAATAGCTATAACTGAATCTACAATAGAAATATATGCAGGGCTCAATATCCACTTTTCGCCCTTTAACTTAATATTAGAACTATCTAGTAATATATCTATTTTACTCTTTCCAAGTTCTTTTTCTAGATTAACTTTAGCATGAATATTTGCCATATTCACAGAAGAATCACCTGTAAACTTTAAGTTTACATTTAAATTGTTATCAAAACCATTAACCTTTAAATATGTGCTATCTAGTTTAAAATTTCCTAAATTTATACTATTAACATAGAAGTTAGATTGTAAGAGAGAATCTTGTTTGCTTATATTTATATTTATATCTTTTAATAAATTATTAGATAAAGAAATAGCTTTTGAATTTAGATTAAGGTAATTATTATTATTAAAAATACTCATTTCTAATTTTGTATTTGGAGCAATAAATAAACCAGGCATTAGAACCTCGCATAAGCCCTTAGTATCAAATGTTTGTAAATAAAGTTTAGAGCTAATACTAGTTGGAATATCTTCTGTATTATTGTTTTCTTTGCCTAAATAATTACTTGCTGTAGAATAAACAGTTCCTTGTAAAAATGTTTTTATAAAAGTTATAAAAGTAATATTACCAGAGTATTCGCCCTTTAGCAACGAAGCATTTATAGATGCTTTAAAATTATTACCTGTTTGGGTAGAGTGTAGTTTAATATTACCAAGATCAAATTCGCCTGCGCTATTTTTATAATATGGATTAAAAATATCTATTGTGCCATTAATATCACCCGTTTTTGTTTGAATAAAATTAGCTGCGGTAGTAAAACCAATTTCAGATTTTTTGTCTCGTTTATCTATATTTAGTTCGGCTAAATTAGCAAAAGGCAAATCGAGATAAAAGTTATACTTACTATTAGATTTTTTATTAAATGAAAGTAAGCCCTGAAATATAAAATTTAGGTTAGGATCGTGGCAAATTACCTTACCGTCAAAAAATTTATCTGTATACTGACCAATAGCAATAATATTTGAATAGTTGTAATTATTAAAATTTAGCTGTTGTATTTTTAAACTTTTAATTCTTATATCATTTCCTCCATTTGCTGCATCTTTTAGATTAGCAATAACCGACGTTTCCATAGTTTCATTACCAATTAATTTATTA
>CAXYUL010000074.1:0-8141 GCA_964292095.1 uncultured Bacteroidales bacterium
GAAATTTTTGGGCCAATTCTTCCAATAATAAGTTACACAAATATAGACAACGCAATTAACTACATAAACTCTAAAGAAAAGCCTCTTTCTCTATATGTCTTTGCATCAAAGAAGCAAGCAGATTATATAATCAAACACACTTTCTCTGGCAGTGCTGCTATTAACGACTGTATAATACAATTGAGCAACAAACATTTACCATTTGGAGGTGTAGGAAGTAGTGGTATGGGAAATTACCATGGTAAATTTGGATTCTACACATTTTCGCACTCTAAAAGTTATATAAAAGCAAGTAACTTAGATACCCCATTTAGGTATCCACCATTTAAATATTTTAAGTTCCTAGAAAAAATATTAAAATAATAAATTATAATTAGTTTTATTTTATATTAATTATAATTAACTTTGTTCCAAAATAATTGCCCCAATAGTCATAAACTAAAAACAAATTTTATGGAAACAAAAAAATTAACATCTACAAATGGCCGATTAATAGCTGATAACCAAAATGTTCAGACAGCTGGACAACGCGGCCCAATGGTAACACAAGATCCATGGTTCATGGAGAAACTAGCACACTTTGATAGAGAAGTAATTCCAGAAAGAAGAATGCATGCAAAAGGCTCTGGTGCATTTGGAACGTTTACAGTTACTAACGACATTACAAAATACACAAGAGCATCTATATTTGCACATGTTGGAAAAAAGACAGAGTGCTTTGTAAGATTCTCTACTGTAGCAGGCGAAAGAGGAGCCGCAGATGCCGAAAGAGATATAAGGGGCTTTGCTATGAAGTTCTATACCGACCAGGGTAATTGGGATTTAGTAGGCAACAACACTCCTGTATTTTTCTTAAGAGATCCACTTAAATTTCCAGACCTAAATCACGCTGTAAAAAGAGATCCTAAAACCAATCTAAGAAGCGCAAACAACAATTGGGATTTTTGGACCCTACTACCAGAAGCACTTCACCAAGTTACAATAACAATGAGCGATAGAGGTATTCCTGCATCATATAGGAATATGCACGGTTATGGTAGCCACACCTATAGTTTTTACGATAAAGATAACAAAAGGATATGGGTTAAATTTCACCTTCATACAATGCAAGGTATAAAGAATTTAACTGATGCAGAAGCAGAAGCAATTGTTGCAAAAGATAGAGAATCGCACCAAAGAGATTTATTTGAAGCAATTGAGCGCGGAGATTTTCCAAAATGGAAGTTTCAAATTCAGCTTATGACAGAAGAACAAGCAGACAACTACAGAATTAATCCTTTTGACCTTACAAAAGTTTGGTCACAAAAAGAGTTTCCACTAATTGATGTTGGAATTATGGAGTTGAATCGCAATCCAGAGAACTATTTTGCAGATGTAGAACAATCAGCTTTTAACCCAATGAATATAGTAGAAGGTATTGGTTTTTCTCCAGACAAAATGTTACAAGGGAGGCTTTTCTCATACGGAGATGCACAACGCTATAGGCTAGGTGTAAACCATAACCTTATTCCAGTAAATGCCCCACACTGCCCATTCCATTCTTATCATAGAGATGGATTCATGCGCACCGACGGTAATTATGGAGATGCAAAAGGTTATGAACCAAACAGCTACGGCGAATGGCAAGATAGCCCTGATAAAAAAGAACCTGCACTTAAATCGATGGGAGATGTATTTAACTACAATGAACGAGAGTATGATTCTGATTACTACAGCCAGCCAGGAGATTTATTCCGCCTTATGAGTCCAGAACAACAAAAACTATTATTTGAAAATACTGCACGTGCAATGGGTGATGCCGAGCTATTTATAAAACAAAGACACGTAAGAAATTGTTACAAAGCGGATCCTGCTTATGGGCAAGGAGTTGCAGACGCACTAGGCATTTGTATAAAAGCTGCTTTAGCAGAGGAAAGATAAAATCCTATATAAAATAAATATAGCAAATTAACAGCTTAAATTTAAAGAAATACCCCAGCTAGAGTTAACTAGCTGGGGTAAACTTTTATAAACTAAACTTAGTTTATTGTTCTGGATTCATAATAATATCAATTCTATTATTTGCATCTAAAATTTGTTTAGCCATATTCTTCACATTCTCAGATGTAACAACTTTGTTTACTGTTTCTAAGTATGTAGAATTATTATCCTTACCATTATTATAATATTTTTGAATAATATTATGCCAATAAGAATTCTTAATTTGCTGCTCTGGGAATACTTTTAATAAATTCTCTTTTGCTTTTGTTAAATATTCTTCATTAGGTCCATTGCTAGCAATATCTTGGAATCCTTTTCTAGCTAAGTCTATTAGCTTTTTAGATTTAGCAAAGTCTGTATCAAATATAACAGCTAAGAACAAGAAATCCTTTGGCTCACCACTTACTGCAGACTCAACTCCAACACCATAAGTACCGCCTTCATCTTCTCTAATTGTTTTAGTGTAGGTCATATCCATAACAGCTTGTAGAGCATCTAAGACTATATCATTCTCTAAATTAGCTTTAACAGCATCTGTTGAATAAATCATAGCAACAGATGTTTTTGGAGTTTCCATCTTTACATTAAAGCTCTTGTCTAGAATACCTTTTTTAGGATTAAGATTATGATCTACATAAGATCTCGCTTTTTTAGCTTTTACTGTTAATGAACCAATATATTTTTCTACTAATGGTTTTAATGTTTCTAATTTAACATTATCTGTAATATAGAATGTTGTTCCTACTGCATCTGCAAAAAGCATATCAAAAGCCTTTTTAATATTCTCTGCACTTACTTTAGCTAACATTTGTTCATCTAAAAGAGGATTTCTAGGAGAATCTGCCATAGCTCTTTGTATAGCCATACTAAATTTATAGTTAGGTTGATTGAGCATATTAGGCAATACAGCTTTAATTTGATTTAAACCTACTTCTAATTCAGAAGCTTCTACTCTTGTAGCAGTATAATTTAAATAAATTAATTGCATAATAGTTTCTAGATCTTTTGGAGAGCCACCAGCATTTACACCTTGCTCTAATTGTCCAATATATTTAGATGCACTTGCATATTTACCACTCAACATTTTTGTAAGTTGAGATTGTGGAAACTTAGAAATACCTGCATTTGACATAAATACTTGATAAATATTACTCTCTAAAGAAGGTAATAATTCTACTGGAAGAATAGATCTTCCACCCTTTGCAATAGATTTAATCAATACCTCATCTTTTTTATAATCTGTTGGCTTAATAATTACCTTAATGCCATTTGATAGAGTCCAAATAGTGGTTCCAAACTTACCTTGTTCTGTTTTATTAACTTTAGATCCTTTAAGCGCAGTTGTGTTCTCTATAAGAGGAACATTTACACTAACACTCTCTAATGCTTTTATTTCTGTATTTCTTGCAGCTTCTAGTGCAGCAAGTAAATCTTTTTCTGTAGGAGTTACTAAACCATCTTTTTGAGGTGCCACAAAAGAAATTACCATGTTTTTATCTCTAATTACTTGTGATATAGCTTGGTTTAAAGCAGCAACAGGTAGCATATCTAAATATGCTTTATAAGTATTGTAAGTATACTCAGGTGTCATATAAGCATCTCCACTTACAAAGTGACTCATGTAGTCCCTTACAAATCTATCATTTGTTCTACTATCTGCATTATCTTTAGCAACCTCTAAAGACCTTAGGATATTTGTTTTAGCTCTATCATATTCTTCTTGAGTAAACCCAAATTTTTTAGCTCTCTCTATCTCTACATATAAAGCCTTAAAAGCATTTAAGCCCTCTCCATCTTTACTAGAAACATCGCCGTAAAACACATTTGTTGTTTTACAAATATTAGAGAAACCTGCACTTGCTTGAATAAACGGAGCATCTGCTTTCTTAGAAATATCACTTAATCTCTCACTTAACATGGTAGAAATCATACCTTCCATAATATCATTAAGAACAGCTACACCCATCGCCCTGTACTCTTTTGGCATTGCCTCCGATTTAATATAAAAAGAAATATTGGTGCCGTCAACCTCTTTATCTGTAAAAATAGAAATAATTGGCTCATCATTTTCTGGAATAGTAATTACATCCTTAGCTTTTGGATTAATAGCTTTAGGTATAGTTGAGAAAATCTCTTTAATTTTTGCCTCTACATAATTTTCATCAAAATCACCAACAACAACAACTGCCTGTAAATCTGGTCTATACCAAGTTTTATAGAAAGATACTAACTCTTCTGGTTTAAATGTTTCTAAATTTTCTTTAGTTCCTATAATATTACAAGTTGCATATTTACTTCCTTTAAATAAATTTGCCATAACAGATTCTCTCATTCTTTGACTAGCATCTCTTCTTGTTCTCCACTCCTCTATAATTACGCCTCTCTCTGAATCTATCTCTTTTGGATCATTTGTAACATAAGCAGCATAATCGTGTAAAATAAGTATACTACTATCTATTACACCTTTTCTTGTAATAGGAATATTTACTAATTGATAAGATGTTTGCTCAACGCCAGTTCCTGCATTAATATTTGCACCAAACTTTGCGCCTACGCTCTCCATATAAGAAATAATTCCTTTACCTGGGAAATTTTTTGTTCCATTAAGACACATATGCTCCAAAAAATGGGCTAGACCATCTTGTGCTGGGGTCTCCTGTATTGCTCCAACATCTGTAATTAAGTAAAAATCAGCTCTATTAGCTGGTTTACTATTCTTTTTAATGTAGTAAGTTAAGCCATTGTCTAGCTTACCAACCTTTACGCTTTTATCCAACTCTAAAGGAGCCTGAGGATTAACTTGCGCAAATACGCTTACTGCCATAAAGCAGAACAATAGCGTAATGTTTAAAAATTTTTTCATCTTTTTTTTTATTAATTGTTTTATAACTATATCTAATTTTAACTTATTTACTCTATGTTATTATATATACAAACTAGTCATCCGCAAAAACTTCGTCATCTACTATAGCCTCATATTCTAACAAATCTCCTGGCTGACAATCTAGGACCTTGCACAGTTCGCTTAAAGTAGAAAATCTTATAGCCTTAGCCTTACCAGTTTTAAGTATAGACAAATTAGCTAAAGTTATATTTAACTCCTGCGCTAGCTCCCCTAGAGAAATCTTTCTCTTAGCCATCATAACATCCAATCTTACTACTATTCCCATACGCCTATACTGTTAAACTTTGTTCCTCCTCTATTTGGTGTCCTATTCTAAAGACCTGAGAAATAAATAAAAGTGAAAGTCCAAAAATACCTAGTATAAAATCTATGCTAAAACTAGTTTGAACATAGTATCCTAGTTTATGTAAGACTTCTATAGCTGCTAAATAGTTTATATAATAAAAACCAGCCTCTAGAGCACTCATAATTATTAGCAGAAATCCAAGAACAGTCATAGCCTTAATTAGAGGGAGATAAAAAATCTGCCCCATGTTTATTGCCTTTCTTAGTCTTATAATTAACTTATAAAGAAAAAGCATAATTAAAACAGCTAAAACTGTAGAACCTAGGGCTGCAACAAATAAAACTATAATATAAACATTAACAATTTTTGGAACCGCCTTTAAATTTGTAACATTCATATACATTCCGTATGGCAATATCTCCACCATAGCTGTAGAATCGCTAAGTTTACCTATTGTAGAATTCATACCCTCTAAATTATCTACCCTATTAGGAAGGATAAATCTCATAGATGAATACTTTGTATTAAATGATCCGTCCTCTTCTTGGATTGCCTCATTAATGCCAAGAACAAAATCCCTCCCGCTAATTACCACACTAGCAAAAATAAAGATAACTAAAATAATGTATAAAGAATAAAGGGCCTTAATTCTCATAATGTTTACTAAATTTGCTGCAAATATAATAATATTTATTGAATAACAATAAATATTTACTGTTATTTACTAAATAAATAAATGGCACTGTTTTTGTTTTTTAGTATAGATACGTTAAAATCGTATCTAATATTACTAGTTCAAACTTTTAAATAAATAAAGTATTATGAAAAAAATCCTAGCTATTTTTGCTCTTGCAATATTTTGTGCAAGTCCATTCATTTCTAAGGCCCAAGAGCCAAGTTCACAAAATTACATTCAAATTTCTACAACAACAGAAAGAGAAGTAATACCAGATGAAATATATGTTTCTATAGTAATAAAAGAGGAAGCAGGCAAAGGTAAACCCTCTTTAGATAAAATAGAGAGCGATATGATTAAAGCTCTTAAATCTATTAATATTGATGCTACAAAAAATCTTAGCGTTAATGATATGGAGAGCCAGCTTAAAACATATTTTTTAAGAGCAGATAATATTTTAGCATCAAAAATTTATCTTTTAAAACTAAGTAGTGCAAAAGAAGCATCTGACGCAATAAAAGTTCTTAATCAACTAAAGATTCATGATATTTCTATAGAAAAAACAAGTATTTCTAAAGAACTAATGAACTCTGTAAAAAACGAGCTTATGATAGAAGCTGGTCAAAAAGCTAAAGCAAACGCAGAGACATTAGCTAAATCGGTTGGCAGCACTGCTGGAAATGTAATATACATTCAATATTACGAATCAACTTACAGTCCAAGCATTTCTAGAAGAGATTTTGCAAAAGGACTAGTTTTAAGCGAAATTAATCTTAGTCAACAAGACGAAAATTTAGAAATGACAAAATCTAAAATATCAGTAAACGTTCTTTACAGATTTGATATTAAAAAATAAATTAAAATATTAATAAAAGCCAAATGACACTTAAGAATAAAACAATACTAAGTCTACTATTTGCCATTACTTGTATAACACTTATATCATGTAGCAAAGATGATAGAATACGTCCTAACGGTGAAATTAAAACTGAAGGTAGAATTTTACCTGGCTTCACTGGCATATCTGCAATTAATGGCATGAGCATATCGCTAAGCAAAAGTTCAGACAACAACAACCAAGTTATTTTAGAAGGGGACTCAAATATTCTACCATATATAGGTACGGTAATACAAAATAACATACTCTATATATACTTTAAAGATGTAAATATAAAAGGCGATTATACTCTAAAGATAAATGTGAATTATAATACACTAAATCTACTTCACGCAAGTGGAGGAAGTAATTTTACCTTTAAATCTCCTATTACTATTCCCGACATGTTAATCAAACTCCAAGGTGGTTCTAATGTCAAAATGTACGGAGCGGTAGATGATTTAAATTTATCTGAGTGTTCTGGAGGCTCCTCTTTGGATGCTATTGACTTGGTTTGTAAAAGATTGAGTGCCGATTTGTCGGGAAGAAGCAAATTATCAATTAGCATTGCTGAAAAGTACAATATTTATGCTAGTGGAGGAAGTGAAATTATATACAGAGGAGATGCTACTGGTAACGCTTACCTAAGTGGAGAATCTACCTTAAAAAAACAATATTAGAGCTAGAATTTAATAATCTGTAACCCTAGTAAATTCCTCAGTAACAGAAATTAGTGCCTTAGTAGCTTTAACATAAAGGATATTGCCTTTTAAAGTTAAGCTTGCTTTGGCACTTATTTTTTTTCTGGGTGAATATATCCAAGGAGTTACATACTCATTATCTTTAGGAACATAAACTAAGTTCTTAATAATAACCATCTGCTCAAAAGATTTATATTGAGCTAATGTCCAAATTATCTTAGCATAATAATTACCATCTTCTTTCTTTAGAATTTGAATCTTAGAATCTTTTTTTTCTGTAAGCCACACGCCTAAAATTTTATCTGCTTGATTATTTTGAGCAGATAAATCACATATGTGTGACATCATAAAAAAGCAAAAGGCAAACAAGCATAAAACAATCTTGTTATTATTTACCACTTTAGCAAACATTAGTTTATTAATTTTTTAAAAATTATTATTAATCTACCGTTTCCTATTAAAACAAATATTTAGTAAATATACATAATAAATTTAATAATTACTATTTAATTAAAAAAAGAGCTTAGTCTATAGACCAAACTCTTTCTTTATAAAAGTAAATTTAATATTACTCGCTTACAACTTCTACTTTAATTGTAGCTTTAATATCTTTGTAGCATTTTACTACAGCCTCATAAATACCTACCTCCTGTAGCTTGTCTTCACCTATGATAGAAATATTACGTCTATCAATTTCGAATCTTTTAGCTGCTAAT
>CAXYUL010000075.1:0-8040 GCA_964292095.1 uncultured Bacteroidales bacterium
CAAGTGCTCAAATTCGCAAAGCAGTTAAGGGTGCCAGAGTGGAGCTAGTTGAAGGTGCTTATGAGATGTGGCAAAAGGCTAAGGTTGGAGTTGATATAGCTAAAAAATCTTATACAAGAGTGCAAAATTTATTTGAAAAAGAAGTAGTTTCTGCACAAAAGAGAGATGAGGCTGAAGCCCTATATAATTCTGCAATAGCTACTGAAAAAGCTGCAAAAGCTCAGTACAATATGGCAAAAAACGGTGCACAGAAAGAAGATATAGAAGCAAGTAAGGCTATGGTAGATTATTCTCAAAGTGCTGTTAATGAAGTAAATTCATATTTAAGTGAAATCTCCTTAGTATCTCCAACTAACGGACAAGTTACAGAGCTATTTCCTAAACAAGGAGAGCTTGTAGGTCAGGGTGCTCCTATTATGACAGTAACAGATTTAGATGATATGTGGCTAAGTTTTAGCATTAGAGAGGATTTGCTTAATAATATTACTGTTGGCAAAATTATAGATGTTAAAATTCCTGCTTTGGGTAATAAAACTTATAAAGCAAAGGTAAATTTTGTAAAATGTATGGCAGCTTATGCTACGTGGAGGGCTACAAAAGTTTCTGGTCAATTTGATGCTAAAACTTTTGAAGTAAGAGCTATACCTACAGAAAAAATAGAGAATCTTAGGCCAGGAATGTCTGTAATTATTGATACTGTAATAAAATAACAAGCAATGCTAAGAGGTGTTAAAGCTGTATTTAAAAGGGAACTTAAGGAAATGTTCAGCAGGCCAATTTATTTATTTGGCACGCTAATAACTATGGCTTTCTGCTCTTTATTTTTCCTTAGTCTGTTTAGTGACGGTATTCCCACAAAAATTCCTGTTGGCCTTGTTGATAATGATAATACATCTATCAGTAGACGCTTTTACAGAGAATTAAATGCAACCCCTGGTGTAGATGTAAAGTATTTTAGTAATTACACTCAGGCAAGAGAGGCTATGCAAGTTGGCGAAATATATGGTTTTTTAGAAATTCCTAAAAACATGTATAGCGACATGTTGGCTAATAGAAGGCCTAAAATAGGAGTGTATTCTACACAAGCTTATATGATTACTGGATCTCTGGCCTATAGGACCTTTCTTACAATGGGAAATTTAGCGTCTGGAGCTATTCAGAGAGAGGTACTAAGAGCTAAAGGCATGAGCGAGAGAGATATAATGGGAATGATTCAGCCAATAGTTTTAGATAATCATCTGATTGGTAACCCTTGGACTAATTATGGCGTTTATCTTATAAATGCTATTCTACCTGGTATACTGCAACTTTGTGTTCTCTTAATGACCATATTTCCAATTGGATATGAACTAAAAAGAAGAACAAGTAGAGAGTGGCTAGAGACAGGCGGCGGCTCTATGTTTACTGCCATAATTGGAAAGTTATTACCTTATACTATTATATTTATTGTTTTAGGTTTAGGCATTAATATTTTATTATATAAAGTTATGAGCTACCCTCTGCAAGGGAGTATATTAATGATGTTTTCTGCAATTATTTTATTGGTTATTGCAGCCCAAGCTTTTGGAGTATTTATGATAGGCCTGTTTCCTGTGCTAAGAGATGGGGTAAGTTTTGCTGCTTTGTATGGTATTCTTTCTATTTCTCTTGCCGGTATGACCTTTCCTTTAGAATATATGCCATCGCCAGTTTGGGGAGTAGGACAGCTATTTCCACTAAGGCACTACTTTTTAATCTATGTTAAAGAGGGGATGTTAGCAGGTGGATTTGCAAATGTTTGGTTAGAATATGTTTGCCTTTTGGCCTTTTTAATTTTCCCATTCACAATTATTACTAGGCTTAAAAAAGCAGTGTACTTTCAGAATTATCCTATTAAGTAATATATCGGGAAGCAAATAATAAAAAAATGAAAAATAATTCTTTATATAAGATTTTATCTCGCGGTTTTTTAGATACACTTTTTATATTTAGAAAGGAATGCATTAATGTATTTAAAGATTCTGGAGTAGTTCTAATATTTTTTGTGGCTGGAATAGCCTATCCATTATTGTATAATTATGTTTATTATCACGAGACTGTTGATGATATTCCTATTGCAATTATAGATGAGAGTTGTAGCTCAGAAAGTAGAGATTTTAGTAGAAAACTAGATGCTACTAAAGAGTTGAAGACTGTATTTTGCTCTAGTATGAGTGAGGCTGAAAATTTACTAAAGGCAAGAAAGGTTCATGCAATTGTGCTATTTCCTGCTGATTATCATATAAAATTGATAAATAGAGAGCAGGCCTATATTTCTATTTATAATAATATGAGTTGCTTCCTTGTTTATAAGACTATAACAATGGGAATAAATCATGTGATGTTAGATGAAACTAAAAATATTCAGATAGAAAGGTATTCTGCTAAGGGTATTACTGGAGAAAGGGCAGATCAATTAGTTACAGCACTTCCTTATCAAGATATTGCATTGTATAACCCTGGGTATGGTTTTGGAAGTTTCTTTTTACCGGCATTACTTATTGTTATAATTCACCAAACTTAATTTTTTGGTATTGGAATGTTAACTGGAACTGCTAGAGAAGAAAATAGAAGTCATCAACTTTTTTCTTCTGCCGACTCTAGAAAGGGAATTTTTAGGGTTGTTTTGGGCAAGGCTGGAGCATATTTGTTCTTCTATATGTTCCTAACTATTTATATAACTATTCTTATTCCTATGATATTTAATTTGCCTCATATTGGAAAATATTGGGATATCTGTAAATTTATGTTGCCATTTTTACTGGCTACAATATTTTTCTCTATGACAGCTGCTGTGTTTGTAAAAAATAGAGAAACAGGAATGGTTACATTTTTATTTTTTAGTGTTATTTTACTATTTTTAAGTGGTTTTACATGGACATCAGATTATATGCCTGCTTTTTGGAAATACTTATCATATCTATTCCCATCTACATTTGGTGTAGAAGGCTATATAAAAATTAATAATATGGGGGCAGATTTAGGTCAAATAAAGTTTGAGTATTGGAGTCTATGGTTACAAACTGGTATATATGCACTTACAGCATCTATGTCTTCTTTGTATTTAGTAAAGTCAGAAAAGAAACTATAACATAGTAAATAGAGCGCTAAAATAGACACATGTCTGACAAGAAAAAATAACGCCAAAGTTTAAAAGAAAACTTTGGCGTTATTTTTTCTTTTTATTAATATTATCTAAGGATATTTAATGCCTCTTGATAATTTGGTTCACTAGCAACTTCTTTAACTATTTGTTTGTAAATAAGTTTACCTTCTTTATCTAAAATAAGAACTGCTCTACTTAACAGCATTAATTCTTTTATTAGCAAGCCGTATTTTAATCCAAATTCGCCTTCTCTATAATCAGAAAGAGTTAGTGCATTTTCTAAACCTTCTGCTGCACAAAAACGTTTTAGAGCAAAAGGTAAATCTCTAGATATGTTTAGAAGTACAATATCATTAGATAAACCAGTAACTAGTTTGCTAAATGTCTTTGTTTGAAGAGAACATATCCCTGTGTCTATAGATGGAAAAATAGATAATATAACATTTTTACCTTTAAAATCAGAGATTTTAACTGGTTTTAAATTACTATCTATTAATGTTGCATCTGGAGCTATTGTTCCTATTTCTATGCTCTCGCCTAATAAGGTAAAAGGATTTCCTGCAAAGGTTATTATCCCTTTGGTTTCTTTTTCATGTAAAAATTTACTCATTATTTAATCTTTAAAATTGTTATAAAAACTTTTTTAAGTACATGCAAATATAAATATAAAAGCATTATATCCAAATTAATATACAATCAGACGCGATATAAGTTCATCACCCAGAGCCCCTTTGACTTTAATATGGTCTAATACAGACATAACAAATGGATTACTCTCAAACTCGCCCCTCACTTGCGCAAAATCCTTGGCCTTATCGCTTAAAGAGCCATCTGCTCCAAAACTAGTTTTAACAGCTAAAGAGAATTCTTTTTTTGCATCATCATAAACCATTTTATCTAACAAAATTAAAACCTGTTTCCATTCTTTAACAATCTCTATTATTTGATCTTTAGTAATGGCTTTTAAACTAATATTAAAATAAGTTTCTAGCTTTTCGCTAGCCCAGGTCCACTCATAATTATAATAATTAGCATGTATATTATTAAGCACCTCATTAATTTCGCCCAACTTATGTATTTTATTTTCTTCTATATCATTTAATAGATTTTCAATTTCATTTTTTGGAGCAATAAGTCCGCTTAAATCTAACCAATCACCTTTTCCGCACAAAGTAGAAGGGCTTAATAGTTCTCTTATTTGCTCCATCTGTTTATCTTCCGGCAATATTGAAGTATTAGATTTATCTCCTAAATATGGATTAAAGGTTTCTAACCTCTTAATTATAGAGTTTCCTAAAAATTTTTTTATTGCAATATGATAGTAATCTAAGCCTTTAGATAGAGATGAATTTGTAATTTTAGCACTATGATAAGTAAAAACATCTGTAGTTTCACCAGAGGTCTTTTTAAGGTCCTCTAAAATTTGTATACCATTAAACATTTTTTGAATTGTGTAAGGGCTTAGCAAATTATAGTTAATGTTATCTAAGCGTGCCTCTTGCGCGCGTTTATCTCTTTTAGGCCATTTTTGTGCATCCCTAATTGTTCCAACAGATCTAAGATTTACTCCAGGACTTAAATATGTGGCATTTTTCTTCTCTATTAAGTAGCTAAACGGTAAATTAGATGTATCGGGATGAAAGACATGCCTACCCATAACTAAACTAAAAGCTCCAATATGAGCTGGCCAGAGTATATAAGAATCTGATGTAGTTTTTGAGCCTCTTTCCATAAGCCCCTGATGTATAGGCCCTAACTTATACATATGATTACTCTGATTAGAGCCAGATCCTGTATTCATAAAAGAAAATAGGCCAGATATTAATAGCGAACTTTTATGATGTGTAACAGTAAATGGCCCAGCAAAAACGCTACAAGCTTCGCCATTTTCGCCATGGCAATTTGCAAAAAAAACTGAATCTTGTGCCATATAACCATTAGCCAAAACTGTACTCTGACCCACATAGCAACGCTCTATGCAGCAACCGCTATCTAACTTTGCCCCACTACTTATAATAAAGTCCTTAGCTCTAACCCTAACACCTATGCTAACGGGCGATTCTTTTGTGCTATTAATTGTACCATTCATCAAAAAAGAAGCTCCCTCTTTATTGCAATAATCTCCTATTTTTACTCCCGACACTTTACCTGTATTAATAATGGTGCAAAACGAACCTATTGTTCCAATAGCAGATGAATGTTTTTGAGCATAGTTTCTACTAAGTTCATTAATTTTTTCTATCAATTTTGGTCTATGCCTATACAGTGCAGTAATATAAGCAATTTGTGCCGACAATTTATTATGAATTAATATCTCTCTGCCTCCTGTTTCGTTTAGTACATTTACAGGTACCCCATTTCCAAAGCTAGAGATTCCATCTACTAAAATTAAATCTACATTTTCTATAAATGAATTAGAGCCTATTTTGTAATTAGCAATATAATTATGCACATTCTCTACATAACAATCATCTTCTATTTCTACGTTATGGAGCGCAACATTTCTAATCCCCGATTTTTTCTGAATCCCTCCTGAAAGAAAAAATGTCCTTTTAAAAGACCCTAGTTTAATAAAGCCACTAAAGCTGCTTTCTCTAACTCTATTGGCTATAAAATCTTCTGCAACTTCTACTTTCTCCCAATCTTTACAAGAACATCCTAAACTCTCCATTATGAGAATTTCTGTATTTCTTAATTTCCTATACTGTTTTTCCATATTATTCTAAATAGTTGTTAGTTAGTTAATATTATTATATTTTTTTTAGTTAATTGGTGCATATTTACTAAGCAAAGTTAAACAAAATCTATGACTTTAGTATTATCTTATGCAGCCATAATAATCCCTTTGGTTTTATCCCGATATTTCACAATTCACTTCCTAGACCCGCGTTATAGTTGCCACATACTTAATAGTCTTTTTTAAAAAGAATTTATAGGTGTAAATCATATTAAGGCATTAAATACTAGTAATCAATGGATTAATGCCATATCTTTATCACTTGTTGCAACACTTATTTCTAATCTCACACTCATTTATGCTATACAACTTATAGGCTCTACAACAACTGCTATTTTAGGGTGTATGGAACCTCTTACTGCCGTTATTATGGGAATTGCTTTTTTTAACGAGAGCCTTAATTTTAGCCATTACAGCGGAATAGCTTTAGTTTTTGTTGCCGTAATTTTAGTTATTACTAGTAAGAGAACTAGTGATTAACTGTAGAGGCATTTCCATCTCTTGTTGCAATATAAGTTGGAGATAGAATTTCTACATCGGCTTTATTAAAACAATCTTGAATATTCTGATGTAATTTAGAATATATTGTAGCCATATCGTCTGGCTTTTTTGTAAACGCATTTATCTGGTATACTGGATACCAGTCATTTAGAGATGTCTCCAAAACAAAAGGCTCTGGAGTATTTTCTATTCCATCTGTTTTATTAGCAGCCTCTATAAGTAATTGATGAACTTTTCTCCAAGGGACATCATATCCAATAGTCACCTCCGAGTGAATAATCAGTCCATAATCATTAGCCGATACTGTAAAGTTTGTTGTATGAGAAGATAAAATAAAAGAATTAGGTATAGTAACTACCTCGTTTTTAGGCGTTTTTAGTCTTGTAACAAATGGCGTTTTTTCTATAACATTTCCAATAGTATCATTTAGTTTAATTCTATCTCCAATTTTAAATGGCCTCATATAAGTAATAACAAGACCTGCAATAATATTACCTATAACAGTACTAGAACCTAATGATATTATTAAACCAACAAAAACCGAAATACCCTGAAAAACGCCAGAATCGGCACCTGGTAAATATGGATATATCATTGCTATCATAAACACATACAACAGGAATCTTATTATGTGATATGTTGGATATGCCCAATCTGAATAAAAACCATTAATTTTTAAACGTCCCTCGTCTACTTCTTTTGCTAAATACTTAATTAACTTTATAATGTATTTAACAAATAATACAATTACTACAATGGTAAATAAATTTGGAATATAGGCTACAATAGATTTTAAAATAGATTTAAAAGGATTCCATATATATGAGAATATCTTAATTGCAAGATCTTCTGTATGAGGGAAAATAGAAAATAAGAGTGGAACAACAAAGATTAATATCAATAAAACGAGCGCATATCTTAGTATGTTAACAGCAAAAATAATCATTTTCACTTGAGCTTGAGCACTTAGTAAATCATAACCATTTATGTTAAAAGGCTTAATTCTAGCACTTCTGTTAATTCTACCCTTAGCTTTTTTATAGAAAAAAGCTAGTAACTTAATAGAGAAAACCAGTAGAGCTATTATAAGTATAAAAAAGAATATCCTTTTAAATAACTGCATAAGGCTATGTTCTTGCTTTAATTCTGTTAACTTTAAAACCATAGATTGACGCCATTGCTCGGCCACTTTATCACAATCTAAGCCCATCCATATTGCATCCATATCTGTAACAGAGGCTATTACTAATTCTCCATACATAATTTCATAAGCAATTTCTGTTTTCTCTATATATACAGAGTCTGGCTGTAAATTATAATCTTTGCCTAAGCTAATTAGCTTGTTTTCTATTAGTTCTGCCCTATGAGATGGAGAATAACCACCTTTTTTTGCATAGATAAAAAATAAAGTATCTTGTTCAACTATTACAGCTACACCTTTAACGTGTTTTCTTAAAGAATCTATCCTCTGCTTTAAAAATTCTTTTTTAAAGTTTAAAGAATCCGAATTATACTTAAACTGAGCTAGCTCCATTTTTAAGTTTTGCTCATTTAGCTGATACTCTTTAATAAGAGAATCTTTCTGCTTAATAATAAGGCTATCAGAAACTTTATCCCTGTTATTTATAATAGAATCATTAGATGAAATAATATTCTTTATTCTATCTAAAACTTGGGC
>CAXYUL010000076.1:0-8030 GCA_964292095.1 uncultured Bacteroidales bacterium
GCTATAGGGGAGGTTATTAGTATAAAAATTAACGTATTTGTTACATTTATTTACACTTTTAACAAAATAGAGACACTTTTAAATTACTACATTTGTATTTTTGCATATGTATTAGATTTATAATATTATTTCTTTAATTATTAAATAACAAAGACAGTATAAATGATGGAACAAAGTAAAACAACTCCTTGCGAGTACCTATCACCTAATTTAGAGGTGATGCTGATAGAGCCAGAAAAGGGATTTGCCCAATCTGGAACAGAAGACTTTTCACTTGGTGGTGAATGGGGAGATTCATTTACAGACTAGGATGATAAAACATGAAGACACATACTAAAAAATTAAGATTTTTTGCAGCGCTAAGTATTGCTGCATCGCTAGCTTTTATTTCATGCTCAAAAACTGAGCAACAAGAGTTAGAAATTCAAAAGCCAGTTATTAATGTAATGGCTAATGTAATAGCACCGGGAGCAGAAACGGTTTTAAATACACAAGGGCTTCCTAATACAAAAGTTTCTATAACTAAAGGTGATACATGGAGTGTTCAATGGAATCAAGGCGACAAACTAGGAGGTTGGAGTAGCGGAGCTAGTAGCTTTACAGAGTTTAAGATGAATAGTTTTACAGATGATAAAGGTAAAAAAGCATCGTTTACAGGAAGCTTGGCAGAAAACACAGCATCTAGGCTTTTATATCCATACGATGCCACAGCAGGAGTTATAGTTGATAACAAATATAATGTAAGTATGGTAAACCGTATCTGTGATATGAATGTGCCATTTAATGCCTTATCCGATAAAAACTATATGATTAGTGATATTAGAACAGCCTCAAACAATTGGGATCATATTCCTTTTTATAATATAATGTCTGCTCTTAATGTTAAATTAAAATTCACTAATCTTGCATCAGACTCATATCTAAAAAGGATAGAGATAAAAGGGAATGGTTCTACAATTATCTATAACTCAGTTAATATAGATTTAAGCCAGAGAGAATTAGCTAATGTGCTAACAGATAAAGTTGCAGGTAGTGTTTCTGTTGTAATAGATAACTCTCCTAAGTTAGAGAATGATAAGGTATATGAAATAAGCACAATGCTAATTCCAACAACAATAAAAACAGGAACAGGCAACGAGCTTAATATTACTGTTTATATGGCAGATGGCAAATATAAAGTATTTACTGTAGGTTCTCCTAGCTCAGAAATGAATATTGAGAGAGGCAAATATTACTCGGTAAGTAAAATATGTGATATGAGTGGGGCAAGTGATTATACAGAGTTATTAGGTTTAGGCACTTTAGATAATCCTTTTCTTATTAGTTCTCGTGCAGATTTAGCATTACTTGCTACTAAAGTAAATGGTGGAACTACCTATAGTGGCAAATATTTTCGTGTAATAAATGATATTGATTTAGGAGGCAGTAGTACTCCTTATACAGCCATAGGTAATGGAACTAACTGGTTCAAAGGCACCTTTGATGGAGCAGGACATAAAATTACAGGGCTTTATATAAATGCTACTACTAATTATCAAGGTCTTTTTGGGTGTATAGCTAGTGGAGCCGTAATAAAAAATATCTCGGTAACAGGAGATATAAAGACAACATTTGATGGACAAGAGTATTCTCATACTGCCGGCATAGTAGGTATGGCCGAAGGTGGAGTTACTATATCTTCTTGTAGCTATTCTGGCAGCGTAAGTATTTATGGAGCAGAAGGAGCAGGTATAGTTGCATATATAAATGGTGCCAATGCATTAGTAGAAAATTGTATTAACTATGCTACGGTAACATCTACTAATGGCTATGGCGGTTTCTCTCATATTGGGGGAATAGTAGGATATGTAAAAGTAAATGGTGGAATTATTAATAAGTGTATAAATTATGGAGATATTTTAGGTGTAGAAATGTCTGTTGGTGGAATTGCTTGTAGTTCTAGCTCTAATGTGTATAATTGTATGAATTATGGTAAAATTTCTGGCAAATATAATGTTGGAGGTATACTTGGGGGTCTGAGTAAAGGAACAATCTATAATTCTTGTAATTTTGGTGCTGTAAATGCAACTGGTGATACTTCTGGGGGAATAGTAGGTTATTGTTCTGCTACTGTTAAAAACTGTTTTAATATAGGAAAAGTAACAGCACCAAGTAAGTTTGGTGGAATTGTAGGAAATAACAATAATGGAACATTCACAGATAGCTACTACCTAAGTACTTGTGTTGGTGCAGGAGCTACAGAAGCAGGCAGCCCTCTAAGTGATGAGCAAATGAAAAGCACCAATGCTAGCGAAAGCTCTAATTATTTTTATAAGGTATTAAATAGTACTGCTAGTGCTTTAAACACTGGTTCATCAGCACCTTTATATAAACTTTCTGCATGGACACTTAATGCAGGAACTTATCCTAAGTTAGATTTTACACAAGATGCAAATGGCGTAGTAGAAATAAACTCTAATTGGAAAGATGTTGCCTCTCCTAATTTTGGCGGTGGAACAGGAGTACAAGCCGATCCTTATCGTATAAGTACTCCAGGGGAACTTGCTCGCTTAGCTATGCTTGTTAATAGTGGCAACGATCTGAGTGCTACTCATTTTATACTTGTTAAGGATATTGCCTTAAGTGGTAAACAATGGACAGCCATAGGTAATGAAGCTAATCCGTTCAAAGGCTCAATTGATGGAGCAGGACATAAAATATCAGGGCTTTATATAAATACTACTACTAATTATCAAGGTCTTTTTGGGCATATAAGTGCTGGTGCAGTTGTGAAAAATATCTCAGCAACAGGAGATGTAAAGACAAGGTTTGAATCAAATCAAGATTCTTACACAGCGGGTATAGTAGGCAGGGCTACGGGTTCAGTTACTATTTCTTCTTGTAGCTATTCTGGGAGTGTAACTATTTATGGAAGAGTAGGAGCAGGTATAGTTGCTCATATAAATAATAAAAATACAAGAGTAGAAAATTGTAGCAACTATGCAACAGTAATATCTACTAATGGCGATAGAACTTACTCTTTTATTGGAGGAATAGTGGGATATGTAGATGGATTTACTGGTGGAGATGGCGGATATGAAGCTGGAGGGCTTATTAATAAATGTATAAATTATGGAGAAATTTATGGCGTAGGCAATAATGTTGCTGGAATTGTTGCTTGTTTATATGGAGTAGGATCATACATATATAATTCTTTTAACTATGCTAAAGTTTCTTCTAGCAAAGAAAAAGTTGGAGGAATAGCTGGAGAATCGGACAGTGGTAGTAGTATCTATAACTCTGCTAATTTTGGCGAGGTAAAATCTTTACAAAGTTATGCAGGAGGAATAGTTGGTACATCATCAGGTTCTTTATCTATTGAAAACTGTTTTAATGTAGGTAGTGTTGAGGCAAACAGTAGGTTTGGTCCAATCACAGGTTCGTACGTAAACCACCAAAATTGCTATTTTCTTAATAGCAGTGTAGGCGCATCTTCTAATAATAGCGGCATATCTTTAAGCTTAGATCAGATGAAAAACAATGCAGATATTAACCCTGCTCAAAGTATAGGAGGTGCAGATTATACCAAATTTTTAGATATGTTAAATGCGTGGGTTACAACTTTTAATGCTACTTCTACTGTTAAAGCTCTTGTATGGTCTCAACCTTTAGGCGAATACCCATTTTTAAAGTATTAAACTAGCAAATTATTAAACTAGCGTAAGTTGTTAAACTAGCGTAAGTTTAATTAAATATCACCAAACTCGTACAATTTTTTCTACTATTATAAATTGTGTAAGTTTGGTGATTTATTTTAATATGCCTGTAGAAATTTTATTTATAGGGAAGCCCCAATAAATCCTATCTTTGCACAAAAAATAATATTATGATAATAGAAACATCATTAGGAAATATTAAAGTTAAACTTTACAACCAAACACCATTGCATAAAGCTAATTTTATAAAATTAGCAAAAGAGGGTTACTATAATGGAACACTTTTTCATAGAGTAATTAAAGATTTTATGATTCAAGCAGGCGATCCAGATTCAAAAGGAGCATCGGCAAAAAAGCAATTAGGAACAGGTGGTCCGGGCTATACAATTCCAGCAGAAATAGTTTACCCTCAATTATTTCATAAAAGAGGGGCTTTGGCAGCGGCTAGACAATCAGATGAAGTAAATCCAAATAGAGAATCCTCTGGATCTCAATTCTACATTGTTTGGGGAGAAAAATATAGTGATGGCTCTTTGGGGCAGTTGCAAAAACAACTTAACTCTATTAAGGAGCAAGAAATATTTAAACAATATGCTGCAGAGAGAAAAGCGGAAATTATGGATTTAAGAAGAAATAGAGATCAAGAAGGCCTTATGATTCTTCAAGAAGAGCTCATTGCACTTACAAAAGCAAAAATGAAGGAATGTGGGGGAGCTAATTTAAGTTTAGAACAAAAAGAGGCGTATAAAACATTAGGCGGGACACCTCATTTAGATGCTCAATACACTGTATTTGGAGAAGTTACAGAAGGTTTAGATATTGTAGAAAAAATACAAAATTCAGCAACGGGCTCTGCCGATAGACCTAAAGAAGATATTAAAATTTTAAATATCATTGTAGAGGAGTAATGATAAGATAATTATTGTTAGTATTCCTAAAAAATAAGCAAGGTAATAGCTTTATATATTTAAAACTTTTACCTTGCTTATTTATTACCATAATTTTAATTATTCGCTAATTACTTTAGCAAAATCTTTCCATCCATCGGCATTCTTATATGCTTGAGCACTGCCTTTAGGAACAACTATTGAACTAATTTTCTCTGGGAAACCATACCAAACGCCATATATCAACTCTGCAATTGGTGGATTAATAGCCTCCATCTTAACACTTGCTAATGAAGAATTAGCAAAAGCGGAAAAATTAATCTTTTTTATATTAGCTCCTAGTGTTATAGATGTTAGATTTGGAGCTTTACTAATAGTATTTTGCCCAATAACCTTTATACCACTAGGAATAGCAAAACTCTTTAAATTATTGCAAGCCTCAAAAGAATAAGCACTTAATAAACAATCTACAGTTTCTCTACTAGACTCTTTTGCATCTCCAAAAGTTGTTACACTCTCTAAATTTGCACAATTATAAAAAGCTCTTTGTTTTATAGCATAAATACTGTTTGGAAGTGCTATGCTTAACAAAGCTGACTCTCTAAAAGCTTCATTGCCAATAGTATTTGTGCCATATGGTAAGGCAATGTTCTTTAGATTTGGGCACCTTAAAAAAGCTTGTGATCCAATAGAAATTATACTGTTGGGAAGTATTAACTTAGAAACAGAAGAAAAAGCAAAGCACTCAGACAAAATCTGTGTTATTTGTGTTTTACTTAAATCTATCTCAGTTAAATTTGTACACTCATAAAATGCAGCTTCTCCAATATCAGTTAAAGTAGATGGAAAATTGATTGAACTAATTGAAGAATTTGCAAAAGTCATATTTCCAATACTCTTTAGTCCCTCATTTAGAGTAATTTTTTCTATCTTTTTGCCAGAAAACGCATTATTACCTATAGCCCTTACATAGCTAGGTAAAGTAAGTTCTTTAACATTCCCTTCTAAACCAGTAACAACTCCATCTGTAATATTTAAGCCTATAACCTTAATAGAAAATTGTGTAGAAAGTTTATCTAAAGTAATAGTTAAAACCAAATTATCAGAAACTTTACTAGATGAAAATCCGCTAATATTTTTAGCAGTAATATTTAATTTCTCTGTACTTTTATCTGAATATGTAGCAGTTACCACCAAACCAGTAAGGTCTAGTGCCTCATTAATTATATACTCAGTTTTGTTTGGCAGAGAACTAATGCTTATCTCAATTAGCTCTTTAGAAGGTTTTTGATTATCTGTATTAATCTTAGAGCAAGAAATTAATGCAAATATTATAGATATAGCTATAATACTTATTTTAAGTGTTTGTGTTTTAATCATATAAATAAATTGAGTTGCACTTCATAACAATAATAGTGCCATTTATGGGATAGCTTACTTAATTAACTAATAATATGTAAACGAAGTTAAAACTTGGCTTATAATAATTACATTTGCCAATAATAAGCTAATGATTAATTTTGCTATCTAAAAAACAAAA
Source organism: uncultured Bacteroidales bacterium (assembly GCA_964292095.1). Lineage (GTDB taxonomy): Bacteria > Bacteroidota > Bacteroidia > Bacteroidales > UBA932 > Egerieousia. The sequence goes on from CAXYUL010000076.1 coordinate 6,123, forward strand.
AGATGAACGCTAAAAAAAGGTTAATAATGTTATCTAATATTAAACAAGATTATATTATAAAAGAAATAAATAAAATATCTCAAATACTTAGGTCTAGTTTAATGTTTAGTTATTTAGATGCTAAAAGAGCTAGATGTATTTTTATTAGGCAAATTGATATATTTAATTAGCTATGAGACTAATTCATACAGCCGATTGGCATTTGGGACAGACTTTTTATGAGTATGATAGAAAGGCTGAGCATGCTTTGTTTTTAACATGGTTGATTGAGCAGGTGAGGATTCATAAAGTTGATACTTTACTAATTGCTGGAGACGTCTTTGATACACCTAACCCCTCTGCCGATGCGCAGAGGCAATACTATAGCTTTCTAAAAAATATTACTACCCAGAATCCAGATTTGCAAATAATAGTTATTGCAGGTAATCATGATTCAGCTGCTAGACTAGAAGCCCCCAACCCTCTATTGGAGGCAATGAATGTAAGTGTTAGAGGTCTTGTTAAGCGTACAGCAGATGGAGAAATTGATTTTAATGATCTAATTATCGAGTTAAAAAATGGGGCATATTGTTTGGCTGTGCCCTATCTTAGGCAGGGAGATTATCCCACTGCCAATACATATTCAGAGGGAGTTCAGGCAATGTACAAAGAACTATTTGAACGTGTCGGGAAGAAAAATAAGATTATTATTGCTATGGGGCATTTGCAAGCAACTGGTTCTGAGATTTCTCAGAATGATAGAGCAGAGCGCACTATTATTGGCGGATTAGAGTCTATATCGCCAGATGCCTTTGGTAAGGAGATTGCGTATACTGCCTTAGGGCATTTGCATCGTGCTCAAAGAGTGTCGCAAAGAGAAAACGTACGTTATGCTGGAGCTCCTTTACCTATGTCCTTTGCAGAAAAGAATAATAAACAGGGAGTTACTCTGGTAACTATTACAGATACAACTAAAGTTGAAAGATTAGAATTTGAGCCGCCTATAAAATTATTAAGCATACCAAAAGAAGCTAAGGTACTTAAAGATGTTCTTGCAGAGATTGCTCTTCTTCCCGATACAAAATCTATTGAATCACACGATTTAACAAGAGAAACTTTTCCATTTGTAGAGATTAAGGTGCTAATTATAGAACCAGAACCATCGCTTAGGGTGCAGATAGAGAAGGCGTTAGAGGGAAAGGCTGTGCGGCTAGCTAGAATTGAAGCTAAAATTTGCGCTAGTAAAAGTACCAACAAGCCAATTACCTATCAAGAGTTACAAAAAATTAATCCTATAGATATGGCAACAGAGATATTTAAACGCAAGTATGGAGGGGATTCTATGCCAGAGGAAATGAGAACTTTGTTGGAAAAAGTAATTATGGAGGTTAACAGATGAAAATATTAGCTATAAGAGGAAAGAATCTAGCATCTTTAGAAGGAGAATTTAATATAGATTTTACAGTTGAACCACTAAAATCGGCAGGCATTTTTGCTATTACAGGTAGTACTGGATCTGGAAAGTCTACACTTTTAGATGCTATGTGTTTGGCATTATTTAACGATACTCCTAGGATGAATAGAGCTTTGGATAATGCTGATATAGTGGATGTTGATGGTTTGACTATTAAACAAAAAGATAGTAGAAACATATTAAGACGTGGTACTTGGGATGGATATGCAGAGATAGATTTTATAGCACTATCTGGCGATAAATACCGTGCTAATTGGAGTGTAAGACGCTCTAGAAATAAAGCCAAAGGTGCTTTGCAGAGTGCTAATTATAAAGTGTTTAACCTTAGCACAAACTGCGAACTACAAGGTGGAAAGACGGAATTGTTGCAGAGAGTTAGACAGTTGATAGGTTTAAATTTTGATCAATTTACACGTGCTGTACTATTGGCTCAAGGAGATTTTGCTACCTTTCTA
>CAXYUL010000077.1:0-8005 GCA_964292095.1 uncultured Bacteroidales bacterium
GATTTGGGAACCTTATGGTTTTTACAAAGCCTTATTGGGAAAAGGTAATAAACATGCTTCTGGAGAAGAAAAAGCAAATACAAATATTAAGGCAAATATAATTGCCGATAGCTCTAAAACATCTCTCTTTCACAAAATATCTTTATTTATTAGGGGTAATTTTTTTATTCCCGACCCTAGATGTTTTTGGATTAAACCCAGCGTAAAATATTTAAGCAAGTGGCTAGAAGAAAATAAAGTAGATGCTATTGTAAGCACAGGACCACCACACTCTATGCATCTTATAGCTAAACGATTAAGTAAAAAGACTAATATTCCATGGATAGCAGACTTTAGAGATCCTTGGACAGAAATTTTCTATTTTAAACACTTAAAACTTACATCATTTGCTAATAAAAAGCATAAAAGATTAGAACAAAGTGTACTAGATAATGCAAGTAAAGTTATTGTTGTATCTAAAAAAATGCAAAAAGAGTTTGAAAAACGTACTTCTACTCCTATTGAAGTGATTACAAATGGCTTTGACCCCGATGATTTTTCTAGCAAAATAGACACATTACCTAAAGAAGGAGAAATAAAGCTTTGGCAAGCTCCTATAGATACAGACAAGGATTATTTCACCCTCACTCACACTGGCATTTTTGTAGATAACGGAAATCCGAACTATCTTTGGAGCGTTTTAAAAGAGAAGTGTGCAGAAGACCCTTTATTTAAAGAACAGCTAAGAATAAGACTCATTGGACAGGTAGACGACACAGTGCTTAAGTGTATAATAGATGCCAATTTAGAAGATAATCTTATTAATATGGGCTATATGCCACATAATAAGGCTATTTTATATCAGAAATCAGCTTGGGCCCTACTCCTTCCGCTCAGAAAAGAACCTGAGGCAGGAGCAAAACTCACCGGTAAGTTTTTTGAATACCTTGCATCGGGAATAAAAATATTAGCCTTTGGCCCTATTGATGGAGATTTGGCGCTAGCACTAAAGGAAACTCAAAGCGGAAATATAGTAGATTTCCAAGATAAGGAGGGGATTAGAAAAGAGATAGATGTTTTATATAACACGTTTTTAGAACAAGGTAAGTTGGACATTTGGGATATTAGAACAACTGATCAACTAAAAGATAGTATACTCAAATACTCTCGCAAAAATTTAACAGAACGATTATCACAATTATTAAATAATTTAAATTAGCAATGCAGCAGTTTTTAAAAAAAATAGCTCCCTACGCTTTGGCCATTTTAGTGTTTTCTATACTGGCATACGCTTATTCACCTCAAGTACTTACAGGTAAAGTAGTTAATCAGTCAGATATTTCTAGTTGGCAAGGAATGTCTAACGAAATTGTAAGTTATAATAACTCTCATAAAGATGATAGAACTTTATGGACAAATTCTATGTTTTCTGGTATGCCAGCAACTTCTATTTCTGTAATTTATAATGGTGATTATACTCAAAGTATTTATGACTTGCTATTTACTGGAGAAAGACCTGCTAGTTATCTACTAATAAGTTTAATTGGAGGATTTTTACTTTTTTTAGCCTTTGGGGTAAATATTTATCTAGCTATTTTAGGTGCTATAGCAATTACTTTTTGCTCTTATAATATGCAAATAATACAAGTTGGCCATAATTCTAAAATGGTTGCAATTGCTTATATGCCTTGGGTTTTAGCTTCTGTTGTTTATGCTTATAGAAAATGCCCTTGGCTTGGAGCCTTATTTTTTGCCTTTGCTCTTAGCTTTCAGATTAAAGCAAACCATCCACAGATAACATATTACTTGGCAATTATTATTATTGGTTATGGAATTTGGCAACTATGCGCAGCAATTAAAGATAAAGTGTTTCCAAAATTTATTAAAACCTCTTTATTGCTTTTAATTGCTTGTTTACTTGGAATTGCAACTAATATAAATCATTTATGGCCTACTTATGAGTACGCTCAACACACAATGAGAGGTGGCTCAGAATTGAGCTCTAGTAATAATAATACCAATAATGTAAATACAGCTGCTGGGAAAAAAAGTAGAAGCGGTTTAGATTTAGATTATGCTACACAGTGGTCGTATGGTATAGAAGAAACTGCAAATTTGCTTATTCCTAACTTTAATGGAGGTTCTTCTGCTGGTTCTTTAAATAAAAAATCTGAAACATATAAATTCTTAAATAATAGCGGTTACCAAGGGGCAGAAGATATAATTAAGCAGCTTCCTCTCTATTGGGGCCCACAACCATTTACTGCCGGACCAATGTATATGGGAGCTATTAGTATCTTCCTTTGTATTTTGGGCTTTTTTGTGCTTAAGGGCGGTTTAAAATGGTGGATTGCTGGAGTAAGTGCCCTTGCCCTTATGTTGGGATGGGGCTATCACTTTATGCCAGCCTCAGAATTCTTTTTTAACTGGGCTCCAATGTATAATAAATTTAGAACAGTATCTATGATTTTAGTAATATTACAAATTACTATACCCATAATGGCAGTCCTTACTATTAATGAGATACTTACTACCAAACTAAACGATAAGATAAAAGTAAAAAAAGCCTTTATTTGGTCTTTGTCTATAACAGGAGGCTTTGCTCTAATTTTTGCTTTAATACCTTCACTAGCTGGTAGCTTCTCCTCTATGGCAGATGCCTCTCTCCCAGAACCTTTGCATGGACCTCTAGTATCTGATAGAATGGGCTTACTAAGAAATGATGCCATAAGATCTTTGTCTTTTATTATTATTGCAGCAGTAATCCTTTGGATGGCCTACACTCATAAATTAAAAGCAAAACAATCTTATTTATTGCTTATTATTCTTGTTCTATTTGACTTATGGGGCATTGATAAAAGATATTTAAACGACTCTCATTTTGTTAGTAAGGTTGAATTTAAAAATGCTTTTACCCCTAGGCCAGTAGACAAATTTATCTTAGAAGATAAAGATCCTAATTACAGAGTATTAGATTTAAGCGTAAATACCTTTAACGATGCTTATGTAAGCTATCACCACAAAACAATTGGAGGTTATAGCCCAGCTAAATTACAACGCTATCAAGATTTAATAGAGCGTTATATAAGTCCAGAAATGAGTGATATAGCAAAAGAAATTAGCGGAGCTAGCACATTACAAGATGCTCAAAATGCACTAGGCTATCACCCTATTCTAAGCATGCTCAACACTAAGTATGTAGTAATAAATGCCGATGTTCCTCCAATTAAAAACAATTTTGCCCTTAATAACGCTTGGTTTATTAAAAATGTTGTAGTGGCTAATAATGCAGATGAAGAAATCTCTAAGCTAAAAGATATAGACCCTGCAAATAGTGCCGTTGTAAGCTCTGCAGATATTAAAAAAATAGGAACAATTAGTACGTATAATAATGCTGCCGATTCTAGTGCAAGCATTAGCCTAATTTCATACGCACCAAATAAATTAGTGTACAAATTTAACAGTACAAGCTCACAACTAACCCTCTTTAGCGAGGTTTATTATAATCCAGGTTGGAAAGCATACATTAGCTCCTCAGACAAACTAAATGGCAAAGAACTAGACATTGTTAGAGCCAATTGGATACTCCGAGCTCTTAGTCTTCCTGCAGGAAACTACGATATAGTTTTTGAATTCAACCCAGAGTCGTTCTCAAAAGGAGAATTATATTCTAGAATTGCGTCGGGAATATTAGTAATATTGCTTCTAGGCTCAATTGCTTTTTACGCATTTACTTTCTATAAAAGAAAAAATAATAAGTAATTTCTATGGAAAACAGAATTTGTTCTTTATTTAATATAAAGCACCCTATAATTTCGGGTGGAATGGTTTGGTGCAGTGGTTGGAGATTAGCTGCTGCTGTAAGTAAGTGTGGTGGTCTAGGTTTAATTGGGGCAGGTTCTATGCATCCCGATACACTTATCTATCACATAAGGGCTTGTAAAGAAGCTCTAGGTCCTCTTCCCTTTGGAGTTAATATTCCTTTATTGTACCCTCAGATTGATGAACTAGTAAATATAATTGTAAAAGAAGGAGTTAAGATTGTTTTTACTTCCGCAGGTAGCCCCAAAAAATGGACTCCATTTTTTAAAGAACATGGGATTACCGTTTGTCATGTAGTTTCTAGTTCTGCCTTTGCTTTAAAAAGCCAAGAAGCCGGAGTAGATGCTGTAGTGGCAGAGGGATTTGAGGCTGGAGGGCATAATGGAAGAGAAGAAACTAGCACACTCTGCCTTATCCCCGCTGTAAGGGATGTTATTTCAATTCCTCTTATTGCCGCTGGTGGAATTGCTTTAAAATGCCAAATAGAGGCAGTAAAGGCCCTAGGCGCAGATGGAGTACAAATAGGAACTCGCTTTGCTTTATCGCAAGAGAGCTCTGCCCATATTAACTTTAAAAATCATTGTATAGCATTAGGCGAAGGAGATACAAAACTACTACTTAAAAAATTATCTCCTACCCGATTAGCATTAGGAGCTTTTTGTTCTGCTGTTGAAGAAGCAGAAAACAGAGGCGCCGATAAAGCTGAGCTAATAGAATTACTAGGAAAAGGCAGGGCTAAGCAAGGAATCTTTTTAGGTGATTTACAAGAAGGTGAATTAGAAATTGGTCAAATATGCTCAAAAATAACTAAGATAGAAAGTGTTGAGCAGATAATGAGAGACTTAAGCTAGCCTAGTTATGTTTTATAGCTAAGCTAGTTTAAAGTATTTTACCATCTAAAATTACTTTATTAATTCTTTTTAATGAATTTAAGGATTTTAATGGATTCTCGTCTAAGACAAGAATATCGGCTTCTGCTCCTACTTTTAAAACGCCTATCTTATCCTTTAATCCTAAAACTTCTGCCCCCATAATGGTGGCAGATTTTAAGGCATCTAATGTAGAAAAGCCACATAAATTAACATAGGATTCTAACTCTTGATGCAAATAGGCGTTGCATGATCCATTATCATTAACATCTAGATAATCTGTTCCCGCAACTATTTTAACTCCACTACTATAAGCCTCACTTACATAATCTACAACATTATTCATGTTATTTTTTAGCTCTAATACCAAGGTAACATCAAACAAACTTCCTCTCTTCTTCATTTCATTAAAAAGCTTAACTCTCCTAGCCTTTGCTAATTCTATATTTGTGTTATCAAAACTATCCTTAATATTATTATCAAATTTCTCCAACTCTTGTTCATCTAATAAATAAGAATGTGAAACTGTTTCAACACCAGCTTCTACAACGTCAATTGGATAGGCTGGAATTATTGCCAAATGCCCCCAAGGCCTAACTCCATATTTCTTACATAAGCCAACAATATTAACAAGATCAACTTTGCTTAAATTAGCATATAATTTTAATCCTAAACAGCCATTATTTTTTGCCATCTTAACAAGAGATTCAAAATCCCTATTATTATTAGAAATGGCTTGCTCCCAATATGCTAAAGATGCTTCTCTTCTAAGAAGTTTAAAATATTCTTCTCCTGCCCAAAAAGAGCTAAAATATGCAAAAGGTGCATTTAATAATCCCTTAGAAATTTTTCTATTATAACTTTTAATAATTTCCGCATTACCACCAGCATCCCTAACTGTAGTAATACCCTGCTCTAAATATGCTTTTGCAATAGAATCTACAGAAGCACCATACTCAATAAAATTAGCAAAGTGGACGTGGGAATCTATTAGACCAGGCATTATATATTTTCCTTGTAAATCTACCTCCTTATATCCAGTAGATATATCCTTATTTTTTGTAATTCTTGTAATTAAGCCCTTATCTAAAAATACATTTACGCCTCTATTTATATTTCCTTTTTCTATATCAACTAAATTAACATTAGTTAAAACAATTGGCTTTGGCTTATCTTTATCTGCAATAAAATTATCTATAATAAGTTCCTCAAAACTCGTTTCTGATGGTCTTGGAGCAGACGCTCTAACAAATGTACCCTCTTTATTAATAAAAATAAAATGGGGAGCATTACCTATTTTAAAGGTATTATATACAATATATGGATCATTAGGATAATCTAGGTGCAACACCTCCCCTTTTTTTTCATTCTTAGGGTTTGATAAATACCTTATTAATCTATCTTTACTTTTATCTTGAGATATTGCTAAAAAAACTATATCATTATCTTTATACTTCTCTACTAACTTATTCCAATAAGGAGCCTCTTTAATACAAGGAGCACAAGTTGTAGACCAAAAATATAAAATAATGTTTTTCCCCTTATACCTATCTAAATGCACTTTATTTCCTAACAAATCCTTAAAATCTAAAGAAGGAACTTTATCTCCTGGATAAAACCTCTTTGTTGAATCCAAGTCTTTCTTTAAATCAATAGCAATCTCTTTACTATATTTATTATCAATTTTATTAATAAGCTCTCTTATTAATAAAGGCTCTGCATGCATTAGATTCTCTCTAATATGAATTTCTAAGGCATAAGCCTTTGCTTTAGGATTAGTAAACCTAGATTCTATATAATCTACCTTACGTAAAAAGGCTTCTTTATTTGACTCATTAAAATTTTTATAATCTTCTTCTATAAAATACCCTAAACAATCTTTATACGCAGAAGAAACTAAATATTTAGGATCTCTTAAGTTAAACTGTTTTATTTGTTTATCATAAAAACTCCTCCATTGTTTAATATCAAGACTATCTATAGAAGAATTATTACCATAAAGGAGATTTCTTTTTAGAGAGCTTTCATAAACCTGCATAACCAAATATTTATGTAGGTATAAGCTCAATTGTCTTTCATTTTTAATATCCTTATCTCCCTCCAGTAAAGAGAGATAAGGATAAACAGTTGTGTTAAGTTTATTTAAATAATCTATACATTGATTAATACTATACCTCGCAGAAATTCTATAATGGTTCTGGGTATTAGCATTATAAATACTATCATATTCTTTTACTTTATTCTTAATATCTACCATACTATTATTAGCATAAGAATAGACACTACAAGTAATTAGCACTAAAACAATCTTAATTATTCTCATTACTAGTTTCTTTTATTTTGTACAATATTTTGATTAAGCTTCAATATTTTTTCTGCTATAGGAAAAACATATAAATTAGATTTAGGCTCTAATGTAACAGTAATTGTGTTATTTGTACGAGTTAAAGTATTTGTATAAAGACCTTCCTCTGCCAAACGCTTCATATCAAACCATCTTAAACCATGGAAAGGAAGCTCTCTTTCTCTTTCTTCTAATACAAGAGATAAAAGAGTTTTGCCACTTGGTACAGCAGAAATTGGTTGATAAGAAGCTTTTTCTATTCTTTTTTCTCTTAAAGTATTAAGAATTTCTAGTGCTTTACTATCATTATTTCTTGCCAATGCTTCTGCCTTAATTAGCATAAGTTCAGGAACTGTTATAGAATAATCCAAATCATGTAAATACCTTTTTTTACCATCATCGGTAGGCTTTCCACTTCTCATTAAATCTGTAAAATTATATTTAAGTCTTAAATCACTTAATCCTCCATATAAATTTTCTAAGCGCGCACTTATATTATAACTAGTAAGAAAAGAGGCAAACGAAGAAGTTCTATACATTATTTTTTCTGGAGAGAAAAGAGGTTGTGGCCTATTCTGTAAAGAAGACGATGTAGGTCTATCGGGATTAGTAAAATAGAATGTATTATAATCTCCCTAAGCACTGTTAATCTCTAAAGCCTTATCTGCTTCTGCAGCAGCCAGATTATATTCTCCTTTATAAAATAACACTCTCGCCTTTAAACCAAATAAAGATGCTCTTACTACCCTATATTCATTATCTCCCTTAATAGGTAGCCATTGTGGGTTAAGGTCTAAATCTTGTAAAATGGAATTATACATCTGCTCAACTGTTGCCCTAGATGGCACTGCCTCTAAATTAGCTTCTAACATAAGAGGGGCTGCAAGATCTGAACTAGCTGTAGATTTATTATACGCCTTTGCATATTGACAAAGTAAAGTCCAATGGTTGTAGGCTCTATGTACTTTTGCCTCTGCCATTACTCTGTTTT
>CAXYUL010000078.1:0-7980 GCA_964292095.1 uncultured Bacteroidales bacterium
AAAGAAGAACTAGCAAACAAAAACCAACTCAAATACTTAGGAGTAAATCAAATAAGCTTTGGAATAGAATACCAGCCAAAACATAACATACAAATACTAATAGAACCTTTCTACAAAAACTACTTTAACGCACTATACTCAAGCATAGACAATATACCTCTAACATCAGGAGCAACAGAATATGGAGCCTACGGCAACACACTTGCCACATCGGATCTTTCTACTAATGCCTATGGAATAGAACTTTCTGCAAGGTTATACATAGAAGACAAATTCTCTCTAATTGGAGCCTACACATACTTTAGAAGCACATTTAAAAGCAAAAAAGAAACTCAAAACAACAGCCTTCCATGGGACAATAGACATCTCTTAACACTAGATGCACGTTACCAATTTCCCAAAAACTACTCACTTGGAGCAAAATACCGTTTGTCTGGAGGAACACCCTATACGCCCTACGACGCCCAAAAATCCTCATTAGTTAGCGCCTGGGATGCAAGTGGCTCACCTTATTACAACTACAATCAATATTGTGCAGAGCGACTCCCAATATTCTGGCAATTAGACCTAAGAGCAGACAAAACATTCTATTTTAACAAGTGGTCCTTAGATATTTATATCGACCTTCAAAACATCTTAAATATTAAATATAAATATCCCGACATATATCTATCCACAGGTAAAATAGAAGATCCTTCTCTACCAAAAGACGAACAAAGGTATAAAATGAAATATATAACAAACCAAAGCGGAACAATAATTCCAACTATTGGAGTAATAGTATCTTTGTAGAAAAATAATTGCTAGCTAGTGACCTACTTATCAGAAGAACTGTGTATTTTAGTTGGCAATACATCAAACAAATCTCTGTTTGGCCAATGTTTAACACGATCTATTGCTTTGCTAACATTTGCACTAATATCTTTATAGAATCTAGGACCTCTCCATGTAGAGCTATTGGTAACAAAAGCCCAAATATAACCATCTTTCTGCTTTTTAATTAAAGCAGATGAACCTGCCATATTACCGCTTCTAAACCACTCATTACTAGATACTCTAGCCCACCCAATAGGTATAGAATTTTTTTGAAGTTCAGTCATCTTCCTAACAGAAGCTGCGCTTAGTATATCCTCTCTAAAATTTTCTCCATCAATCGCAGCAACAAGCTTAAGCAACTCTACAGGAGAAGCAACCCAACCACCGGCACCCTGCAAAGCATTAACATCATTTCCTCCATTAGACTTTTGCACCAACTCTTCTGTTCCATCAAAAGCCTCAACCTCCTGAGCCTGAGCAACCTCGTTATAAGAAACCTCATTAGGCCTTCTATACTTATCAAAATTTCTACCAATGTGCATATCATAACAAGAAATTGGAGCTAATATCGAATCTTTTACAAAATCTTCATATCCTATTCCCGACACCTTCTCAATAACCTTAGAAAGAACCACATAGCCCAAATTAGAATATCTACTAGTCTTGCCAGGCTGAGCAAACAATTTAAGATGAGAAGCATAAACCACATAATCCTCACTTTGTAAAGGCAGTGGCTTATTTAAACTCCTAGCAACAGATTTAGCATTAAACATAGGATCGCCATGAGGACTTCTAAAGGCTGCCTTATGTCTAAGCAAGTGCTCAACAGTTATATCTCTAAGTCTCTTGTCCTCTATATTTAGATAAATAGAATCATTTAAAATTCCATTTTCTCCAAACACCTTATCGTCTAAATTAATTTTACCTTGCTCATGCAATTTCATAATAGCTGTAGCAGTAACAAGTTTAGACACAGACGCTACTCTAAATACATTTTTTACACTACACTCCAAAGTATCATTTGCATACCCATATCCCTTAGCATATATTAACTTATCATCTTTCATAATAGCTAAAGATGCCCCCTTAAGATCGTATCTCCTCATAAAAGTTTTAATCTGCTTATCAAAAGATTCCGATTCATCAAAATCGCTCATATCATCTGTTAAAATATTATTGAGCGATGCCACAAAATCATTATCATCCTCTTTGTGCTCAATAGTAATTTCGTTACTCCTTCCAATATAGTAAAAGGAGAAAACCATAATGATAATAATTATTGGGAAAACTATAATTTTATGTTTAAATATATTTTTAAATAGCATAATTGTCAATTTTGTTTGGCAAAAATAGTTTTATTTTAAATTTTTATGAAATAAAATTTGATTAATTTTATTCAAATTTGATTAATTTTTTCTAACTTGCGCCAAAATAGCAATTTATAAACAATTATAAGCTTTTTTTATAACCACAACACTAAATAAAAATGAAAAAAATACTGTTAGCCATTATGAGTCTGTTTATTTTTGCTTGTTGCGCAAATAAACATATAGAAACTATTGATAATCTTAAAGCAGCTGCAAATGGCGAAACTCACGCAAGTAAGAGCTATGCAAAATACTCAGAAATTGCTGCGCAAGAAGGCTATATTAATATTTCTAGAATGTTTGCAGCAACATCAGAGGCTGAAAAACACCATGCGGCTAAACACATAGCAGAACTAGCTAAACTAGGGGTAAACAACTATAGTCCCATTATAGATGAAATAGTATATGGAACAACCCAAGAAAATCTAGTAAAAGCAATAGAAGGCGAAACCTACGAGTTTTCTACAATGTATCCAACCTTTATTAAAAAGGCTCTAGAGGAAAAACAAAAAGGAGCAGAAACTAGCTTCGATTGGGCAATGAAAGCAGAAAAAAAACATTCCGATTTCTATAATAATGCACTTAAACATCTTACAGATACTACATTAGGAGACTCTGCTTTTGTATATGAATGGTACGTTTGTCCTGTATGTGGAGATACATATACTAACCAATCAGTTCCTACAGATGCCTGTGAGCTATGTGGTGCACCCATTTCTATAATGCTTAAATTCTAAACATTTACAACTATCACTAAACGTTTATAAACAATTTTAAGCGTTAAGCCAGAACAAAAAAAACAATAAAAGCGTCGGATAATCTACAAGATTCTGATGCTTTTATTGTTATAAATATTTATATAAAATAAAGTGGACTACAAAAAATAGAACTATGGTATAAACTCTTCTTCCTTAACTAAATTTCTATAACGCCTAATAAGATTAAATATTTTCAAATACCTCAACAATAGAAGGATAGGTTTTATTTAAATATAAATGTAAATCATTTTTATTTACCCAAATACATTTTTGAATATTCTCCTCTAACTGAGGGCACAGCCTCTGCTCTTTGGTAAGGTCCATTTTATACCAATAAGTATGCTTAAGTATGTGACTACCATTTAGCATATAAGTATGTCTGGTTATACAAATAAGCTCTTTAAGTTGTAAATTACTAATACCGCACTCCTCTTCAACCTCTCTTAAAGCTGTATTTCTAATATCTTCATTAGGCTCTTGCTTTCCCTTTGATAAATCCCAAAAGCCATTTCTAAAAATTAACAAATACTCACCTTTATCATTAGAAACTAAACCACCACCAGCATTTATCTGATTAAACTCAGAACAAATAATTTTAAAAACATTTTCTTCTTCTCCCTCTAAGGCTGGTATGTATAACTGTCTTAAGCCAGTATTTTTTCTAAAAATATAGGGAAGTTCTTTTAGCTGAGAATTATCTCCATAGCTATATATAATACTATTAGGATTTGCCTTAATTGCAGAACTAGATCTGCATACTAAAAGCTTTCTAGTGTCAAAATAGATGCTGTACATTTAAATGAATTTATTATCTTTGCACAAAGATATATCGTAATTATGGAATCTGTAGAAAAAATTATTGCAAAAGAGCTTTTAAATGTAAAAGCCGTTAAATTAAATGTAGAAAAACCATTCACATGGGCATCGGGGTGGAAATCGCCTATCTACTGCGATAACAGGAAGTTACTTTCTTACCCTGCTGTAAGAAAATTAGTTTATACATCACTAGCAAATGTTATAAAAGAAAATTTTAAAGATGTAGATGTAATTGCTGGCGTTGCAACTGGTGCTATTGCCTACGGTGCATTAGTAGCAGAATTGTTAGAGAAACCTTTTGTATATGTGAGACCAAAGCCAAAAGATCACGGAACTGGTGCACAAATAGAGGGAGAATTACCATCTGGAGCTAAAGTAGTTGTTATAGAAGACTTAATCTCAACTGGAGGTAGTAGCCTATCGGCGGTAGATGCTCTTCTAAAAGATGGTGCTGTAGTTTTAGGTATGGTAGCAATTTTCACATACAACTTTATTAAATCTGTAAGAGCCTTTGAATATGCAAACGTAGAACTACACACATTGAGCCATTATGAAGCACTCTTAGAACAAGCAGTTGAAGACAAATACATTAAAGAAGAAGATTTAGAAGTACTTAAAAGCTGGAGAATAAATCCAGAAACTTGGGAAAGATAGTTATGGCGTTTACAGAAATTAAAGGAAAAGTTGTAACAATAAATCAAGCTTCTCACATTTTATACTCTGTTTTTTCAGATCTTAGAAATTTTACAGCAGCTCTACCTCAAGATAAAAAAGAGGGAATAATAGCAACTGAAAATACTTTAGAAGGTAAGGTTAAAGGATTTGACCTTGGAATTAAAATTGCCAACAAAGTACCTTTTACTATAATATCTTTTGAACCTTATGGAAAGGTTCCTTTTAATTTTGCTTTTTCTGTTTTTTTTGATGTCCTAGATATCCAAAAAACAAATTTTCATATAGAACTAGCTGCAGATCTTAATTATATGCTAAAAATGATGATAGGAAGCAAGTTACAAGATATGGTAGATCAAATGATAGAACAAATTGCTGGAGCGTTTAATGGCAATTTGCCTAATAATGTAGACTTTCAAGATTTTCTAAAATCCAATGGCAGTAATTTTAATTAGACTAGCACTAAGATAAATATGTGTAGCAGTAAAAAAACAAAAAAGGCACAAGGATTTTTATTATTAAAAGTTTTGTGCCTTTTAACTAATTAAATAGGAAGTAAAATTTTAAATGAATTTACCTTTAGATTTTAAAACATACATAAGAGAAGTTCTTTCTCAGCAAGAAGAAGAAATTTTATTTAACGCTCTAGAGAATGAAACAGAAATTGTTGCCATTAGACTAAATAAAAATAAAGCTACACTAAAAACTGATATAGACCAATTAGGTCTAAACTCAAAAGAGTCGGTACCATGGTGTGACACTGGTATTTACCTTTCATCACGGCCCATTTTTACACTTTGTCCACTTTTTCACGCAGGTGCATATTATGTTCAAGACCCATCAACCATGTATATTGATATTGTAGTGGAGGCTATAAAAGAAAACTACTCTACAACACATAATAGCACTAATTTTTGGAATAATTCATTAAAAGTTTTAGACTTATGTGCTGCTCCAGGCGGTAAGTCAACTCACTTACTATCTAAGCTTAACTCTAACTCTATACTAGTTTCTAACGAAGTAATTAAAACTAGATCTAGCATACTAGCTGAAAATATTGCAAAATGGGGTTACGATAACGCCATAGTTACTAATAACGACCCCTCAGACTTTAAATTAAATGAATATTTTAATTTAATTGTAGTAGATGCCCCATGTTCTGGAGAAGGAATGTTTAGAAAAGAACCAAAAGCCTTAGAACAATGGAGCAAAGAAAATGTAGAGATTTGCGCTGCACGTCAGCAAAGAATTCTAAGAGATATATGGCCAAACCTAGAGAATAACGGATATCTTGTGTATTCTACTTGCACTTTTAATAAACATGAAAACGACAACACTGTACAATATATTATAGATGAACTTGGAGCAGAACTAGTAAAAATTAATAACATACCAAAAGGTGTTTTGCAAAGCCCTATTGGAGCTCTTCAATTTATCCCCGGTTTTATTAAAGGAGAAGGACAATATCTTGCTATATTAAGAAAGAATAGTAAAAGCATAGACAAACAAGGTATTAACAAATATAATAAAAGCACTTCCTTAAAAATTCAAAAAGAAGTAAAGCCATCAAAAGACCTTAAAAATTTACCATACCTACCTAAAGATTATCAAGCCAATCTTATAGGAGAACTTGTAAAAATCTACCCAAATAACTTAGTCAACGATATTAAATATATAGAATCTAAAATGAGAGTAGTTTTGTCGGGAAGAATAGTTGCAAGCCTAAAAGGAAAAGACTTTGTGCCCTATGCCGATTTAGCATTTAGCAAAGAGTTAGATTCTATGAACATAAATAAAGTAGAAGTTTCTAAAGAGATTGCTTTACAATTTCTTGCTAAAGAAGCAATTACGCTCAACAATTCTCCATTAGGTTACTTATTACTAACTTATAAAAATTATGGTATAGGCTTTGTAAAAAACCTAGGCAATAGATGCAATAATTTACTCCCCACAGTGCGAAGAATTAGAATGAATATAAAATGACCTATTCAAAGCATTATATAGATGGACCTGCACTTTGCCAAGAGATTAAATCTTCTAACATAGAGGCTTTTGAGTTCTTTTATAAAACCTACCAAAGCCAACTCTTATTCTATGTTAATCAATATGTTAAGGATAAGCAACAAGCCCTAGATCTGGTTCAAGATAGTTATGTAGCCCTATGGGAAACTAGAGAAAATTTAGATATTTCTAAGCCAGTGTACCCATATATTATTACAATAGCCAAGAATAAAAGTCTTAATTTTCTACGCAAAGATATTAATCTTCAATCTAATAAAGTATCACTTTCTAATAGAGAGAATATGCTAAGTATAAGAGCATTAGAAAGCAAATCATCTCTCAATTATTTTACAAAAGAGATGCAAGGGATAATAGAGTCCACTATCAATAATCTTCCCGACAAACAGAAACAAGTGTTTCTACTACATAGGTACAAAGATTTAAACTACAGTCAGATCTCTAAAATCTGTAATATTAATATTAAAACCGTAGAATACAGAATATCTAAAGTTCTTAGAATACTAAGAGAGGTTCTAAAAGATTATTAATACCAAGTAAAAATAAAGCAATAAATTAAATTATTGCAAAAATTCCTTCATAAACAGCACTTACTAATCCTAAAAATAGAATTCCAAATAAACATAGTGCTAAACTAATTCTAGTATAATTGTCGCTCTTAAAGAAAGGTATCACACACTTTTGTTCGCCATCTTGCTCTGTTCCCTTATTTATATAAATTGCTTTAATAATTAACAAATAATAATAAAGAGATATAACTGTATTTAGTAAAGCAATAAAAACAAGTAAGTGGAAACCAGCCTTAAACGCACTCATAAAAATGAAGAATTTACTAAAGAAACCCGCAAAAGGAGGGATTCCAGCTAAAGAAAACAGCGATAATGTGAGTATAAATGATAATTTAGGATTTGTTTTATAAAGTCCGTCATAATCATCTTTTTCTACTTTGCCACTACGTTGCTCAATTATAGAAATAACTCCAAACACAGCTAAATTGGCAAGCATATAAACTAATATATAATAAACTAAAGAGCTCATACCATCGTTACTTGCACCAATAACACCTAACAATATATAACCTGCTTGCGATATGCTACTAAAGGCCATAAGTCTCTTTAAATTATCTTGTCTTATTGCAAAAATATTAGCAATGGTAATAGTAACAACAATAATAACATATAGCATAAGCTGCCACTGCTCTATCATTGGCATAAAAACCTTTAACAACACAGTCATTAAAACAAATACAGCTGCACCCTTAGAAATTACACTTAAATATCCAGTTACTAAAATTGGTGGACCCTCATAAACATCAGCTGTCCATAAATGAAAAGGGACTAAAGATATTTTAAATGCCAAGCCAGAAAAGAAAAATACAAATGCCATTATTTGTAATGAGCTTCCTGTTATATGACTAAAAATATCATTAAAATACAAAGTACCAGCAGTTCCATAAATAAATGAAATGCCAAACAACATTAAACCACTAGAGAAAATAGCAGTAAGAATATACTTAGCACCTGCTTCAGCAG
>CAXYUL010000079.1:0-7978 GCA_964292095.1 uncultured Bacteroidales bacterium
GAGAGGGGGTTAGATGGCATAAAAGTTGGGATGGGGCCTGTTTCTATTTGTACAACTAGAGTTGTAGCAGGAGTAGGTGTTCCACAATTAACAGCAATAATGTTAGCATCAGATGCCTTAAAGGGTACAGGTATTCCTGTAATTGCAGATGGTGGTATTCGTTATTCGGGAGATATTGTAAAAGCTTTAGCTGGAGGAGCTTCAACAATCATGGCAGGGTCTTTGTTTGCCGGGGTTGAGGAATCACCAGGAGAGACAATAATTTTGAATGGAAGAAAGTTTAAATCATATAGAGGAATGGGCTCTTTAGAGGCAATGCAACAAGGATCTAAAGATAGATATTTCCAAGATATGGAAGAGGATATTAAGAAACTTGTTCCAGAGGGTATAGTAGCACAAGTTCCATTTAAAGGATCTTTAGCAGAGGTAGTTTATCAATTAGAAGGAGGAATTAGAGCAGGAATGGGATATTGCGGAGCTGCCACCATAGAAGAATTAAGGAAGGCTCAATTTGTAAGAATAACATCTGCAGGTATGATAGAAAATCACCCTCACGATGTTACAATTACTAGAGAAGCCCCAAATTATAGTAGGTAATATGCTATTTTTAATAGCAGAAACTAAATTATTATAGTTATTTATTTATTGTATACTTAGGATGAAAAAACACCTTTTGCTTTTACTTATTGTACCGCTTTTTTGTTCATGCTCATTATTAGACCTTTTTTCTATGCAGGATAAAGTAGCTAAGGTTGGAGGTGTTTCATTACTAAGAAGCGATACCGATAAAATTTTGCCAAAGGGTATTAGTAAAGAAGATAGTGTTGCTTTGGTTGGTAAATATATTAATTCTTGGGCAATTAAACAGCTTATGGTTTTAAAGGCAAAAGAAGAGTTACCAAGCGATGATTTAGATGTTGACAAGGAGCTAGAAGAATATAAAATGCAATTGTTGGCTTATAGGTACGAGAATAGATACGTTGAACAAAGGTTAGACACTTTAGTAACAGAGCAGCAATTAGAAGACTACTATAACGAGCATATAGAAAGTTTTATTTCTAAAAATGGGCTCATAAAAGGTAGATTAATAAAAACTCTTAATAATTCTCCTAATTTGCAGATAATAAGAAAATTAGCTAAAATAAGAGATCTTGAATCTGCAGACGAACTAGAGCAAGTTGCTACCTCTTCTGCTTATATATACAAAAATTATAACAATGAGTGGGTAGATTTACACTTAGTTTCTAGAGAGATAGGTATAGAACTACAGGATATTCAGTCAAAGATACGTAGAGAAGGTTTTTTTGAAACTAAAGATAGTGTTTATACAACAATTGTGCAATGTTTAGAATATATTAGTGAGGGAGATACTCCTCCTTTTGAATATTATAAAGATAAAATTAAAGACATAATTATTAGCCGCAGAAAACAGGATCTTATTGCAACATTGCAAAAAGATATTCTTAACGAGGCTTTGAATAACAAAAAATTAAAAATAATAAACAATGAAAGTAATTAAGCTTTTTCTTGTAGCCATGGCCTTTGTGTATGGAAATTCTGTTTTTGCTCAAAAGTACGATGGGGGACTTATAGATAAATCAGTAGCTGTTGTTGGCAATGAGATGATTATGCTTTCGCAATTAGAGTCTGAAGTGCAGATGATGATAGCAAATGGCTATGTTTCTTCTGATAAGAATATTAGATGCCAAGTATTAGAAAATTTACTAACACAAAAATTGTTTTTAAACCAAGCAAGATTAGATAGTTTAAATGTTAAGGAGGATATGGTTGAGATGGAATTGCAACAAAGGTTTGCAGATATTATGACACGTTTGGGCGGAGAAAAGGCAACAGAAGAATATTTTAAGAAACCTCTATATAAGATTAAACAAGAATGGAGAGAAGCTTTGAGAGAGCAAAGTCTTACTCAGCAAATGCAACAGAAAGTAATGCAAGCTGCTGGTAGTATGACACCGTCTCAGGTAGAGAGGTTTTATAAAAAAACAGACAAAGATAGCCTTCCAATAATTTCTACTCAATATAGGATAAGTCAGATAGTTATCTATCCAGAAAAAGAAGATGCTATAATGGCTGTAAAAGAAAAGCTATTGAGTTTTAGGGAGAGAATAACTAAAGGAGAAAAATTTACAACATTAGCTTCCTTATATTCAGAGGATCCAGGTAGCGCAATAAGAGGAGGAGAGTTGAGACCTGCTTCTAAAAACATTTATTGGCCAGCATTTTCAGACGCAGCAATGGCTCTTAAGCCAGGTCAAATATCGCAGATTGTAGAAACCCCCGATGGCTATCATATTATTCAAATGATAGAAAAAGAGGGAGAAATGTTTAATGCAAGGCATATCTTATTAAAACCAAAGTATACAGAAGCAGATAGAAAAAAAGGTTTTAAAACCCTGGATAGTCTTAGGTCTAAAATACTAAAAGACAGTATCAAATTTGAATTAGCGGCAAGATTTTATTCTCAAGATCCAAAAACAGCAGTAAATGGGGGTCAGATGGTAGATCCAAATACAGGATCAACATATTTTGAGAAAGACCAGTTGAAGCCTATGGATTTTGCCATGCTAAAAGACTTAAAAGAGGGAGAGTTATCAGAACCATTTGAAACCCTAGATTTAGAAGGTAGAGGAAATACAATTTATAAAATAATAAGATTAGATAAAATTCTTCCATCTCATACAGCAAATATTAATGACGATTATATTACCATTCAGAATATTGGTAATCATAAACTTCAGCTAGATGCTATTGATAAATTTATAAAAGAAAAGCAGGTTCTTACCTATATAAGAATAGATGATATTTTTAGGTCTTGTAATTTTGAGAAAGAGGGCTGGGTAAAATAATAACTTTGTATGAGTAAGAAACACCTTTTTGTAGCGGGGATTTTTCTGATTTTTTTTATTGTGCTAAAGGCACAAGTACAACAGCATCCTAAAGTTAAAGCACAGAATACTAATTCTCTGCTACAACATTCTAACCCTCAAACGCAAACAAAAGGAAAAGATGAGAATAAAGATTCGCTGGTAAGACTTATTCAAGCAGCAAGTGCTCAATTGATTGAAATTGATAGTGTTAGCTATAGGAAAGTTATTGGGCCAGCAACCTTTCTACACAATAACACCTATTTAGTTTGCGATACAGCACTTTGGGATGTTAACAACAATATTATTAACGCCATAGGAAATGTTCAAATCATTCAAGAAAACACTTACTTGCAAGGAGATAAAATAACTTATTATGTGGCATTAAGTTTTGCAGAAGTTAGGGGTACAATTGTTAAATTATATGATAAGCAAGGCAATATTCTTAAAACAAAATACTTAGATTATAATACAAAAGATAGTGTTGGTATATTCTACAATGGGGGAGCCCTTAAAGATGCAAAAGGAAATATTATAGAAAGTGTAAATGGGACCTATTACGGAAAAGAAAAAAGATTTCTATTTACAGACAAGGTAGAGGTATTCACAGACTCCACTTTTATAGTGTCTGATATAATTAATTACTATACTATTCCCGACAAAGTAGCTTTTGAAACCAGAACAGTAGCATGGCAGCAAGAAAATATGTTAAGTGCTAATGCAGGTTACTTTGATAGGCCCAAAAATATATTTTCATTAACAAAAGACGGCTATGTTTTTTCTGATGAGCAAGAAGTTTGGGCAGATTCTTTAAAATACAATAAGCTATCAGGAGATTCTTACCTATATAATAATGTGCAGATATTAGATACGGTTCAGAAGACAATCTTTCTTTCCGATTTAGCTATATATAAACAAAAGCCTAGTACGTATGCTTTATTAACAGATTCTCCTGCAGTAGCAATGTACTCAGTAGAAAAGGGGAAGGCAGATACATTGTTTATGCGAGGAGATACTCTTAAGTACTATATTAAACCCATGTGGCAAATAGATAGTACAACTATAGCGCAAGCGTACGAAAGAAAGAAGCTATCAGACATAGACCCAATCATAGACATAGATAAAAAGGCATTAGAAGCACGTACAAAAAAAGGGACACCTCAAACACCAAAAGGCATAAAAGACCCAAAAAATATAAACAAGAATAAACAAGAAGCGCTAAAGTTAGAACAGAATTCCATTAACGATAGCATAAATATATCGCAAAAAATTATTGATAGTACTAAGCAGAACAAAGACATTATTGCAGATAGTACTAAGCATGCTCAAGACATTATTGCAGATAGTACTAAGCAAAGTAATAAACAAGTTATTGATTCTCTAAAGCAATCTACTGGGCAATTAAAGGATACAACATCTATTACTTTTGTTGAGGCATATCATAATATCAAAATGTATAGAAGCGATTTGCAGGCAGTTTGCGACTCGCTAATTTATACGGGAATAGACTCAATTGCTAGGTTTTATAAAGACCCTATTATGTGGAATGATGTGAGAAATCAGTTTACATCAGATAGTATGCAGGTTTGTTTAAAGAATAATGCTTTAAGTAAAGCTAATTTTCTCTCAAATGCTTTTATAGCATCGCAAGAAGACTCTATCCATTTTAATCAAGTTAAGAGTACAGAAATGACAGCTTTCTTTGCTAATAACGATTTGTATAGATTTGATGCTTTAGGCGGTGCTTCTCTAATTTTTTATATTAGAGAAGATAGTTTAGTTACTGCCCTAAACCAAAAAGAGTGCAAATTATTAACTGCAAAAATTAAGGATAGAGAAATTCAAAGAATAAGATATATAGAGAGTATTAAAAGTGATGCAAAGCCAATTTTTAACTTAACAATTAACGACCAAAGATTACGAGGCTTTGTTTGGAAAGATACACTTAGGCCAAAAAGTCGTTTAGACATTACGAGCAGATCTGTTAGACCAACTAAAAGGGCATCTCTAAAAAAATATCCTTTTCCAACTTATTATTATACGGAAATGTACTTTAAAGAAAAAAAAGATTCTATAGATAAGTATAAATATAAGTTAGACTCAACAATTTTAGCAAGGAAAGCTCAAAAAGAACTTGAAGCAAAGCTTGCTCAACAAAAAGAAGAAAATAATAAAAAAGATTCTATACTGCAAAAAACAAAATTAGATTCAATAGCTACTTTAGCCCCTGTATCAAATGGCTCAACTAAAGATTCCTTAAAACAAACATTAGCTGATTCTCTTACAAAAATATTAGATAATAGAACTTTAACAAGAAAAGAGAAGAAGGCAATAAAGAAAGAACTAAAACTTGTTCGTAAACAAGAAAAGGCTATATTTAAGCAGCAAAAAAAACAGGCTAAACTCTTGGCAAAGCAGCAGAAAAAAGAAAAGAAGCAGCAAAAGAAAGAGCAGGCAGCTCTAGCCAAAAAGCAAAAAAAGCAGATAAAGCAAAAAATAAATTAGCACTTAATATGTAATGGTTTTATTACAAAGTTTTTTGTGCTTGAGAAAAAACACAAATTTTTCAGAGGTGCTAGAAAAATGTTAATATTTTCTTGGTTGGTATAATTTGTTGTGAATTAGATATATATAGGAGTGATAACTTTTGTTTTATGAGATGAAATATGGTTTTTACAAAAACAAAATGACACATGTAATTTTTTTTTAAAAAGCAAATGTGTATTCTATTAAAAAAATATTTATATTTGTTAAAACTAAATTTAACCATCAACCTATCAAATTTACTTCTACTGCACTATGAACTCTTACCAGCTTTCTACTAATAGCCCTATTATCGGAAGTACTATTAAGCTTCTATTTAATTATACTCTGAGTACATATTCTATGTTGTCTGTTAAATAATTCTAAGCGATTAGAATTTATTTACTTTTTAATTGAAACACAATTTTAACTAAAATATTAATGCCCCTATGAAAAAATTATTATTTATTGCACTAGCAGTGATTTGTTCAAACATTTTGCTGGCTCAGTCTAAAGTTACCGGATTGGTAACTGCTTCGGACGATGGAAAACCCATTCCCTATGCAAGTATTCAAGTTAAAGGAACCGTTTCAGGCGCTTACACCGATGAAAATGGTAAATTTACAATTGATGTAGCACCCAATGGAGTCCTTATTTTTTCAACTATTGGATACACTACCCAAGAGATTAGCGTTAATGGAAAAACTACAATTAATGTTGTTCTTAGTCCCGATGCAATTGCATTAGATGAGACCATTGTGGTAGCATACGGAACAGCAAAGAAAGGAACTTATACAGGTGCTGCTTCTCTTGTAAAGAAAGATGCCATTAAAGATGCGCCTTCTGTTTCTTTTGAGAATGCTTTACAAGGAAAAGTAGCTGGTATGCAAATAGCAACAACTTCTGGTCAAGCAGGTTCTACATCAAGTATTAGGATTAGAGGTATTGGCTCTATGAATGCATCTAACGAACCTCTTTATGTTATAGATGGTGTCCCTGTTTCATCTGGTAGCTCTGGTCAGATGAATGATTATATCTATACAAGTAATAATGTAATGAGCACTTTAAACCCTAATGATATAGAAAGTATTACTGTATTAAAGGATGCTGCAGCTTCTTCTCTTTATGGTTCTAGAGCAGCAAACGGTGTTGTTATGATAACTACAAAAAAAGGTAAATTAGGAAAACCAACAGTTACATTAAAAGCATCTGTAGGTATAACTCCTGTATTTGCAACTAAGAATTATGAAACAGCATCACCAGAGCAGCAAGTAGAAATGTACTACGAGATGTTTTGGAATGGGGATGTACTAAATGGTAAAAGTGAAGCAACTGCAAGTGCAACAGCCTTAAAACAACTAAATAAAAGGTTTAATAAACATGGCTATAAATTTACTGCAGATGATAATACCGTTAAGTCTTTAAAAATTTTAGGAATGACAGATGGTATTGTTAATAGAGAGGGACAGTATTATAATTGGGATGATGTTTTATTTAGAACAGCTATATATCAAACTTACGATTTATCTGTTAGCGGTGGAACAGAAAATACTAATTATTATTCGTCATTATCTTATACCGATGATAAAGGTAGAAGCGTTGTAAACTCTTATGATCGTATATCGGGAAGAGTAAACTTAAGCCAAAAAGTTGGAAAACTTGTTGAGTTTACAACTAATATTAATGTTGCTAGAACTCAAAAGGAAGGATTTAATGATACTAGAAGTACAGGTAGTAACTATTTTATGCAATCTAGAAACTTACTATGGCCTTTGTATTGGCCAACTGATTATAAGACAGGAGCTGATTATACCGATAGATATGGTAGCTATGCTTATAACTCTCTTTATTATAATAATGAGTGGGAGAATTCTTCTAAGATGCTAAGAATCTCTGCAAGTGAGAATTTAGCTATTAAGATTCTTCCAGAATTAACATTAAGATCTATTTTCTCTTACGATTATACTAATACTTTAGATCATATATACTATAGTGCAAATCACTATTCTGGATCAAATGATAATGGGTCAGTTACAGAAATGAATACTACAGATACAAAATGGGTATCATCTACAACTTTAAATTATATTAAAGATTTTGGAGAAAAACATAGTATTAATTTATTAGCAGGTTTTGAGGCAGAAAAAAATAGAACAGATTATACACGAGCATCTGGAACCAACCTTCCTACAAGTTCTCTACATACTGTTTCCACTGCAGGTAAATTGGATGCAGCTGGTCATAATTGGGGTAATGCCATTGCTTCTATATTGTTTAAGGGTGAATATAATTATGATGGAAAATATTTTTTGTCGGGAAGCTATAGAAGAGATGGATCTTCTCGTTTAGGTGCTGATTCTAGATGGGGTAATTTTTGGTCGCTAGCTGCATCTTGGAAAATTAACAATGAGAAATTTTTAAGGGATGTACAATGGATTTCTAACTTAAGAATTAGAGGTTCGTATGGAGTAAATGGTACTTTGCCATCTTCTAATTATGGATGGAGATCATTAACTTCTTATAGTAGTAAATATATGACTGGTCGTGGTGGTGGATTAGCAAACGTTGCA
>CAXYUL010000080.1:0-7743 GCA_964292095.1 uncultured Bacteroidales bacterium
ATATTGGTTGTTTTCTCTTTTACATTATGCTTGGGGCAGAATGTGACAAATATTACAATTTCTACAGACAAAGTAAAACAAGGTGGAGTTGTTAAGTATGTACATAGTGTAAAGAAAGGTGAGACACTATACTCTATTTCAAAGGCATATCAAATTAGTATAGAGGAAATTATTGAGAATAATCCTAGCGTTAAAAGTGGCTTAAAAGATGGCAGTGCACTATTTATTCCCGTAAGTCCCAAACAGCCTATAGTTGTTGATAAAACAGAGGCAAAGGATAAGACAGAGGCAAAGGATAAGACAGAGGCAAAGACAGATGAAAAAGTAGAAAAAAAAGTAGAGGGCAAGACAGATGATAAGGCACAAAGAGAAGACGCAATTAAGCATATTGCAAGATGGTATGAGAGTATAGATGATATTGCTCAAAAGTATGGCATTTCTAAAGAGGAACTTATGGCATATAATAAGCTTAAATCTGAGGAATTAAGTAAAAGACAGGTTTTATTTATACCTAAAAATAAAAAAGGTTCTACGGAGGAAATAACTAATGAAAATAGTACAGAAAGCAAAGACCTAACAAACGATACTAAAGACAATACAGTTAAAGAAATACTTGCTAAAGAAACTAATAATAAAAGCTCGCTTGTTAAACTTGCATATATACTTCCCCTTAATAGCGAAGACACATTAAAAATAAATTCTAATTACATGGATTTTTATTTGGGTTCTTTGCTAGCCATTAATCAAATGAAAAACAGAGGATTAAACGTAGATGTTCAAGTGTTTGACCAAAGTAAGTACAAGGATATTAAAGAAGTAATTTTGTCGGGAAGATTAGATGATAGACAAGCTATTATTGGACCAATAAGAAGTTCTTCTATTAAGGGACTTGTAAGTTTTGCAAATAATAAGGGAATTGCGCTAATATCTCCAATGGATCCCGATGCTCAGCACTTTGTTAATGATTCTGAGGTATTTCTGCAGGCTCCAACTAGCATAGAGCAACAAATCTCTAATTTAGTAGACAAGCTTGCTAACGACTACCATAAAAATGGCTCTAATGTACTAATTTGCAGTCAAAAAGGAATAGCTGATAGCGCCTTTGTTAGAATGGTCAAATCAAATTTAGTTAAAAGAGAGATTCCATATAAAAAGATTTCGTATTCCATTTTGGAGGGCAGAGGAATAGCTGATAATATTGCCGCCTTGCTTGCTAAAGGAAGAGAAAATTTAGTTATAGTACCTTCTAATAGCGAGGCTTTTGTGAGCGATGTTATTAGAAATCTTAACCTGCTCAATAGTCAAGACAAGCCTATTACCTTATTTGGAATGCCAAAATGGAGAAATTTTGAAATTTTAGAAATTGACATTTTACATAAGTTGCATTTAAATTTATCTTTACCTTACTTTGTTGATTATTACAATAAAAATACAGCAAATATTGTAAATGAATACAAAGCATTTTTTAGAACGGAGCCATCTGCTTATTCATTTCAGGGTTATGATATTACATATTATTTCTTATCTGAGTTAGCCAGAGATAGAAAGGCTATAGAGAACAATAGATTAGAAAGAATGAATTTATTACAATCTAATTTTGATTTTAATAAGAAAAATACCAAGGGGTATAGAAATACAGGAACAAAAAATATTATATATCAAGAAGATTTTACAATTTTTGTAATGGATTAAATGCAGTATTTAATTTTTTTAACGTTTAATTAATAACGAACTTAACAATGCAGGAAGAAGAACTCTGGAGGCTATGCAAAGACGGGGACAAAAATGCCCGAAAACTTTTGTATGAGCTTTTTGCGCCTACACTTTTTAGCATTGCTATGAGGTATTTAGGAGAGCGTGAACTTGCTCAAGACATCCTACATGATTGTTTTATCAAATTATTTGCTTCGCTTGGGAAATTTACGTGGAGGGGAGCAGGATCGCTTAAGGCGTGGATGTGCAGGGTAATGGTTAATATGTCTATAGAGCACTTAAGAAAAAATAAAAAAATAATTGTAGATATAAGTTATGCAGAAAATAAATATGAGGAGCCAGAGGCAGAACTGATAAACGATATTCCAGAGACCATTCTACTTAAATTTATAAGCGAATTGCCATACGGATACAGAACTGTGTTTAACTTGTTTATATTTGAGGAGAAATCTCATAAAGAGATAGCGGAGTTACTAAAGATTAATGAAAAATCATCTGCATCTCAACTAGTTAGGGCAAAAGCTGCTCTAGCAAAAAGAATAAAAGAATACAAAGAGAAAAAGTAACAAATGAACGATATAGAAAATAATAGGGATAACGAATTATGGATTAAGGCTCTCAAAGAGAAGGTGAACCAATATGAGCCAGAAATTCCACAGGGTGGCTGGGATGCTATAGATAAAAGCATTAGGAGGAAGAAGATTAGGCGTATATATTATGCCGTATCTGCCGTAGCCTGTGCCTTAGTCTTAGTTCTAACTATACCAGGCCTATTATTTAAGCCAAGTTCTCCTAGTGTAAATAATACTTTAGCGCAAGCTAAAGACACTAAACCCGCAGTAACAAAAAATACAGATACGTTCATAGAAGCCTCCGAACCTATTAAACGAATAATAGTTACAGAACAATCAAAAACTGCTAAAACTACAAAATTTGCTAAACCAACAAAACAAATAAAAGAAGATAATACTATACTTCCCGACAAAAAAACTATCTCGCAGGCTAGTGAGGATGTTAAATTTGCAATTGCAGAAAATAAGGAGCAAGAGAATAAAATAAAATCTAAAGAAGAAAGTAACTTTAAAACAGAGAATCTTAAGGACGAATGGGATAAAATTTGGGAAGAAGAAGATGAAAAAGAATTTAAAGTTAAAAAAAGAGGTAAAATAACTGCTTCCTTAAATTTTAGAAATAATGGGATGGGCTCTAAAATGTCTGATAACAAATTTGTAAATTACAAAGCCACAAGTGTAACATACGACCCTTTATCCCCTGATTTTACTACTAATGGGTCACAAATTATCCCATTACAAACTAGGTGGATAACATATAAGCCTAACTTAAGCACACTAGGGCCAGATATTGTTATTTTTGGGAAAGAAAGATATATAGGAAGGGCTAGGGCAATAAATAACATTTGTACTTATTCTCATAAGCAGCCTATAAGTGGAGGATTAACAATTGGTAAGGAATTGAAATACAACCTAAGCATAGAAACTGGTTTACTATATACCTACTTAGGATCTACAATAAACAACACAGACAACAGCGGAAAGCTAGACCAATCGCTACACTACATAGGAATTCCAATAAGACTTAATTGGAGTTATGTAAATAGAACTAGGTACGCAGCATACATTGGGGCCGGGCTTGTAATAGATAAGTGTATTTGGGCAACTCTAGGCACAGATAGGGTTAAAATTAAAAAATTTGAACCATCTGTAGAGTTCTCGGCCGGAATAAGATTAAATTTTAACAACTTTGTTGGCTTATATTTTGAGCCTGGTATTATTTACAAATTTAATAGTTCATCTCTAAGTACCACCGATGAAGGTTTTGTTATTAGAAATATATATTCAGAAAACGGTATTGGCCTAAAACTAGAAGCTGGAATTAGATTTGCTTTCTAACACAATTATATTTTACTTTTATCTTTTTTTTCTACCTTTGCTCCTCTATTTACACAAAATACGAAGTAATTTTAACATAATGAGCACAATTAAGGAAAGAATTATTAAATCTGTAAAAGAAGTACTGCCAGGAACTACTAAAACATGCATATGGCTTGTAAAAATAACTGTAGGCGTATCCTTGGCAATAGTTTTTCTCAAATATCTTAAAATACTTCCGTGGTTTTCTGAGCTAATAAGTCCTGCATTCAACCTTATTGGTTTGCCAGGAGAAGCTGCGCTTCCTTATGTATCGGGATACTTTGTAAATGTATATGCAGCTATTTCTGTTGCCGTTGGCTTTAATTTTGATGTTCGCACTATAACTATTCTTAGTGTGATGATTCTTTGTTCCCATAATATGATAACAGAAACTGCAGTACAAAAAAAAACAGGTTCTAGTGCAACAAGAATAGTTTTAATGCGCACCATATCTGCCTTTATTCTTGCTTATATACTAAATAAAATATTACCAGCAAACACATCTAGCACACTTGGATCAACAAATATTGAAAGCACCCAACTACTAGAAATGTTAAAAGAATGGGCTAAAGCTACTATACTTGTTATAATAAAGATGACAGTGCTAATTTATAGCCTAGGGATAATGCAACGCTTATTATCCGAATTTGGTATAATAAAATGGCTATCTAAATTTTTTAGACCATTTCTGCATGTTTTTGGCTTACCAGCTAAAACCTCATTTTTGTGGATTGTAGCAAACACACTAGGCCTTGCCTACGGTGCAGCCATAATGATAGAAGAAAGTAGCAGTGGAAGATTAGGAAAAAAAGATGCAGATTTACTAAACACACATATTTGTATTTCGCACAGCAACTTAGAGGATTTAATGCTTTTATCCTCTATTGGTGGAATATGGCATATAATATTACTTTCTAGATGGGCAGCATCCCTATTTTTGGTATGGGAATTGAGATTAGAGTACCTAATTAAAGAGAGATTTATGGCTCCAAAGAAAGCATAAGAACAAATTCTTAATTATTTTTATTATCTTTGCAAGTTATTTTAATATATATATGAGTACAGAAAGAATAAAATGTTTAATTGTAGGTAGCGGTCCAGCTGGTTACACAGCAGCTATCTACGCATCACGCGCAAATTTAAATCCAGTAGTATATGAAGGAATTCAGCCTGGTGGACAATTAACAACAACAACAGAAATTGATAATTTTCCTGGTTACCCAGAAGGAGTTACTGGAAATGCTCTAATGGAAGATTTAAAGAAACAAGCACAAAGATTTGGAGCTGATGTTAGATTTGGTATTGCTACTAAAGTTGATTTAAGTGAAAGACCATTTAAGGTTGAAATTGATGGCGAAAAGCAAATACTTGCAGATGCAATGATTATTGCAACTGGAGCTACTGCAAAATATTTAGGACTTCCTTCAGAAGAGAAATTTAAAGGAACAGGTGTATCAGCTTGTGCAACTTGCGATGGTTTTTTCTATAGGAAAAAGGATGTTGCTGTAGTAGGTGGAGGAGATACCGCTTGTGAAGAAGCAAGTTATTTAGCTGGGCTTTGCAACAAAGTATATCTAATTGTTAGAAGAGATGTTTTAAGAGCCTCTAAAGCAATGCAAGAGAGAGTAATGAACACACCAAATATAGAAGTACTATGGAATTGCAACACCAAAGAAATATTAGGTGATGAATTTGGAGTTACAGGAGCACTTCTTTTTAACAACAAAACCGGGCAAGAAAGAGAAATAAAAATTCACGGTTTCTTCTTAGCTATTGGTCACCATCCAAACTCTGAACTTGTTAAACCATGGGTTAACACTAATGAAGAGGGTTATATTATTACAGAGGGAAAAACGCAGAAAACCAATGTTGCTGGTGTTTTTGCTGCTGGCGATGTCCAAGATAATATATATAGACAGGCTATTGCTGCTGCCGGTAGCGGATGTAGAGCTGCTATGGATCTAGAAAAATTTTTACAAGAAAATAAAGCGTAACAGATGCGAAAAATAGGTTTTTTATCTTTAATTAGTCTTCTCTTTTTAACGTTTTCGTGCGTTAATTATTATGAGACTGCAAGGAAGAGTTCTGATGTAGACTTTAAATATACAGCAGCAAAAAAGTATTTTAACGAAAAAAAATATAAAAAAGCTGGAGATATATTTGAAGATTTAGTTCTTCTTTCACAGGGCAGCCCACTAGAAGACACTATTAATTACTATACAGCACTTAGCCGATATAGATTTGGAGATTTATCTGCTGCAGAAAGTAATTTTAATACGTTTATAACGGGATTTCCAAGAAGTCCATTTACAGAAGAAGCTAAATTTTTAAGGATAAACTGCCTATTTGAAGGTACCTTCAGATACGAGCTAGACCAAACGCCCACCCATAAAGCTATGGCGGTAATTTCTGAGTTCATGTATGATAATCCTCAAAGTAAATATTATGAGGATTGCTCTAAAATGCTAAAGGAATTACAAGAAAGGTTAGACAAAAAAAGTTTTGAATCTGCAAAACTTTATTATACCATAGAAGATTATAAAGCAGCGCACACTGCACTAAAGGGAGTGCTAAAGGATAATGCAGATAATCAATATAGAGAAGATATCTTGTATTATACTGCACTGGCCTCATATAAGTACGCACAAAATAGTATTCCATCTAAACAAAAAGAAAGATATTTGAGCTTTGCAGACGATTACTACAATTTTACTGGAGAGTTTCCAGATTCTGCTTACAAAAAAGAATTAGATAATTTATTTGAGAAAATTAAAAAATATAAATAATTAAAAAATGGACAAGAAAGATAACAAAGTGGCTTTAAACACTATTACCAGAAACCTATCCGACCTAGCTCAGCCAACTGGTAATATTTATGAGTCTACCATTATTATGGCAAAGAGATCTAATCAGATTGCAGCGGAGATTAAACAAGAACTAAGCGCAAAGCTAGAGGAGTTTTCTAATTTTGCAGATACTTTGGAAGAAACCTTTGAGAATAGAGAGCAAATTGAAATTTCTAGGTACTACGAGAAACTACCAAAGCCAACCCTAACTGCAATAAATGAATTTGAAAACGGACAAATTTATTACCGTAAGATAGAAGCATAACAATACTAAAAGTCTGTATATAAAAACAAGTAAATGCTAAAGGGCAAACATATTCTACTTGGAATTACCGGAAGTATTGCAGCTTACAAAGCTGCAAATCTTGTAAGGCTCCTTGTAAAAGAGGGGGCAGAAGTACAAATTGTGATGACAGACATGGCTAAACAGTTTATTACCCCTCTAACTATGGCAACCTTGTCTACACGTCCTATTCTTGTGGATTTTTACAATCCAGAAAATGGCGACTGGAATTCTCATGTTAATTTAGGAATATGGGCCGATTTATATTTAATAGCTCCATGCTCTGCTAATACTATTGCAAAAATGGCCAATGGGATAGCTGATAACTTACTTTTAACATCTTATCTATCGGCAAAATGTCCTGTTGCTATAGCTCCGGCTATGGATTTAGACATGTATAAGCACATTGCCACTACAAAAAACTTATATAGTTTAAAGAATTGTGGTGTACATATTATAGAAGCAAAAAGTGGTGAGCTGGCAAGTGGCTTACAAGGTAAAGGCAGAATGGAAGAACCAGAAGCAATAGTTGAAGAAATAAAATCAATTTTTGCTATAAAAACTTGTAATAGTGCATTACTTAATAAAAAAATTCTAATTACAGCAGGCCCAACTAGAGAAAAAATAGACCCTGTAAGATATATAAGCAATTATTCTACAGGCAAAATGGGCTATGCCATAGCAGAAATGGCAGCAAAAAGAGGTGCTAATGTTACACTAATAAGTGGTCCTGTAGAAATAAGTACAATAAACCCTAAAATAAAATTAATCAAGGTTGAGAGTGCCTCAGAAATGTTTGAGCAGAGCAAAAATATGCTAGCAGAAGCCAATATTATAATTTTAAGCGCTGCCGTCGCCGATTTTAAACCATGCACAGAGAATAAGGAAAAGATAAAGAGAGAAGGTATTAAAAATAACAATCTTATTATAAACTTAAGTCCAAATAAACATATTGCAGCAAGGATTGGAG
>CAXYUL010000081.1:0-7690 GCA_964292095.1 uncultured Bacteroidales bacterium
ATAAGTATTAGCTTAGTTTTGTTGTTGGTAGGTATTTTTGGAATGTTAGCTATAAATGTTAAGCAATTTTCCAATTACTTTAAAGAAAATATAAAGGTTTCTGTTATGTTAAAAGAGGAAATTACAGAAACAGAGGCTTTTGATCTTAAGAAGAAAATAGCGCTTTTGCCTCAAGTTAAAACAATAGATTATATATCAAAGGAGCAGGGTACAAAGGAAATGCAAATTTTGTTGGGAGAAGATTTTTTAAATGTGTTTGCCAATAATCCTATTCCAATTTCTTTAGATATTACATTAAATCCAAATTTTTTTAAATCTAGTGATGTTGAGAAGCTAAATAAGAGCCTGCTTGCTATGGAGCAAGTGCAAGAAGTAAATTATAAGGCTTCGCTTATAGATTTAATAAACAAGAATATGGAGAAGATAGGTATTACATTTATGGTCTTTGTTGTATTGCTTTTGTTTGTTTCTTTTGTTCTTATAAATAATACGGTGAGGTTAAATGTTTATTCAAAAAGGTTTTCTATTTATACAATGCGTTTGGTTGGAGCTACAAGGTCTTTTATAAGGGCACCGTTCTTGCTTCGTGCAGTTTTTCAGGGTTTGTTGGCTGGTTTGCTTCCTGTAGTTTCGCTATTGGGCGTTTTGTTAGTTGTAAGAAATGAATTTTCTCAAATCTTTATGATTTTTGATATTAATGCATTGGTAATAGTACTATTTGGAGTAATAATGCTTGGGGTATTAATTTGTGTAGTTTGTACTTATTTTGTGGTAAATAGATTAGTTGGGCTTACAAATGATGAACTCTATTACTAATTTGGCAGTAAAGGTAAAGAATTTTTTAGTTTAAAATAATAATAAATATATGAGTGAGAAGAATAATAATATCTCAAATTCAGAGGTGATTAACGATGGTTTTGCAATTCCTAAGAGGAATATTCTGTACATTATTGGAGGTTTGTGTGTTATGGTTTTAGGATATGTATTTATGATAGGGGGTGGGAGTGTAGACCCAAATACCTTTAATACAGAAATGTTTAGTTTTGCTCGTACTGTGCTAGCTCCTGTGTTGATAATACTAGGTATTATTTTAGAGATAATTGCTATTATGTTCTTAGCCAAAACTAATAAATAAAATTGATATAAATGAGTGAGTTAGAAGCTGTTTTTTTAGGTTTGGTACAGGGATTCACAGAGTTTCTTCCAGTAAGTAGCAGTGGACATTTAACAATCTTTAAAGAGATATTGGGAATAGAAACTTCTAACCTAAGCTTTGAGGTTGCCGTCCATGCTGCAACTGTTATGAGTACCATTGTTGCATTTCACAAGCAAATATGGAAATTAATACTAGGTTTTTTTAATTTTAAAATGAATCAAGAGAAAACCTATATATTTATGATATTACTATCT
Organism: uncultured Bacteroidales bacterium; assembly: GCA_964292095.1. Classification (GTDB taxonomy): domain Bacteria; phylum Bacteroidota; class Bacteroidia; order Bacteroidales; family UBA932; genus Egerieousia. The sequence continues at coordinate 1,411 of CAXYUL010000081.1, forward strand.
ATGATTCCTGTTTTTATAGTGGGCGTATTATTAAAAGATCAAGTTGAAGCTATATTTGGCTCTGGTTTGTTAGTTGTTGGATGCATGTTGCTTGTAACTGCAGCTTTGCTTTCAACTAGTGAGATACTTACAAAAAAATACTCTGGAGAAGGTAAAGAACTTACCTATAAAAGTGCATTTATTATAGGTTGTGCACAAGCAATAGCTGTTTTACCTGGCTTGTCTAGATCTGGATCTACAATTTCAACAGGGCTTATTCTAGGACTTAAAAAAGAGCAAGTTGCCCAATTTTCTTTCTTAATGGTACTCATTCCTATACTAGGTGAAACATTTTTAGGTATTGTAGGTGGCGATTTTTCTAGCTCAGAGGCGGGTATTGATTTTATTCCTTTAATGCTAGGAGCCTTGAGCGCTTTTATTAGTGGCTTAATTGCCTGTAAAATAATGATAAACCTTGTTAAGAAAGCTAAATTATGGGGTTTTGCAATTTATTGTGCAATTGCAGCAATAGCATGTATCATTAGTGTTATTGTTGCTTAAATATATTTAGTTCAACTATATGAATGAATATTTTTTTGTTTCGGATGTGCATTTAGGCCTAAATCATTTGGGGCCAGTTGATAGAGAGCTAAAATTTGCTTCTTTTCTTAACTCTTTGCCATCTCAAACAAAAGCTTTATATCTTTTAGGGGATATTTTCGATTTTTGGTATGAGTATAAAAATGTGATTCCAAGGGGATTTACTAGGGTCTTAGGTGCTTTGGCTGCTTTAGTGGATAGAGGAGTGGATGTCTATTTTTTTAATGGTAATCACGATATTTGGACATATAATTATCTGCAAGCAGAGCTTGGTATAAAAGTCTTAGAGCAACCATACGTACTTGAAATTGAGGGTAAAAGATTCTGTTTGGGGCATGGCGATGGCTTGGGGAAAGGAGATTTATCTTATAAATTTTTAAATAAGGTTTTTAAAAATAAAGTTTTGCAATTTCTATTTAGTAGTGTTCATCCTAGAATAGCTTTTGGCTTGGCTCATAGCTGGAGTAAGCACAATAGACTATCAAGAGATATTATTGGAAGCTACAGAGGAGAGGATGAAAGGATAGTTGCCTTTTCTAATGAATTTCAGGCAGCAATGCCTATTGATAAAAAAATTGATTTTTTTATTTTTGGCCATTATCATTATTGTATACAAGATAAACTTAGAGAGGGTGGAGTAATTTTTATAATGGGGGAGTGGATTCAGAATTGTGATTATCTACAGTTTAAAGCTGGAACTTTAGTGTCTAAACGTTTTGATATTACCTAAAAATATATTTACACACAAGAAAGTGAGTGATTTATTTACTATTCTCTAAACAGAGAATAATATAAATTATCAAAGGCGTTTTGCTGGTATAGAATAACAAGTTCTTCTACAACTTTATCTTCGCCATATTTGTCGTATGGTTTTTTTAGGTCAGAACCAAATAAACGAGCAACTCCTTGCCAGAAAGCAGCTGTCATGCCGCCTTTGTATCCTTTTATTACATAGAAAGACGTAGAACCTAGTTCTCTATCTAGTAATTTAAGCAATAGTTTTCCTTGAGATATACTTAAATTTTTAAGAGGCTTTTCAAATTCTCTAAATAGCTTTTTTTCATATTGCTTTATATATTTTTCTCGTTCTTTTCTGCTAAAATTAGATACTCTTAAAACACTATCAGTTTCTAAGGTTATATCCTTTGCAATAAGTGCATATTTATATACCTTTTTAAAATTATAAACAGTTCTGTAGTAATCTCTTAGACTTTTATTCTTTTTCCAATTATTTGGTCTACCATATACATAAAGGTTGTTAATATTATCTACATATAGAGTATCGCCATTTTCTATCTTGTAGCCCATTAGATAGCCGCCCCTATGTACTATACTTTGATCTTGACTTTGTTGGTTTTGTACTGTCTTATTTTTTGTTAATGAAAGGAAACCACCTTGAGCAAATACTTGGGGGCCAAATAAAAAGCACAAGGCAATTACTATTACCTTAATTAGAATTATGGAAGCTCCAATATTGTTGTGTTGTTTAGAGTTCAACTTTTATTTATTTTAATTATTTGGGCCTAGAATAATATTTTGGCAAAGATAAAAAAGAAAGCTTATAATTTAATTTTTTTAATTAAAAATTCTTACCTTTGACAAAACTTAAATTTTACTAGACTATAAAACATTCGTATGTTTGATTTGCTCACATTTACTCCTTGGTCTCTTTTTGTAGATTTAGGAATCATTAGTGCTTTGCTTTTACTTGGTAAGTTAATTAGAGTAAAGGTAAAACTTATTCAAAAGTTATTTATTCCTCCTAGTCTTATTGCTGGAGTTTTAGGCTTAGCCTTTGGTCCCAATGGTTTGGGTTATTTGCCACTTTCTCAAAATACGGGGACCTATGCTGCAGTTTTAATTGCTTTGGTCTTTGGTGCTTTACCGCTATCTTCTCCCAAAACATCACTTAAGGAGGTTACACATAGGGTTGGACCAATGTGGGCATATGCTCAGCTAGGTATGCTTTTGCAATGGGGTTTAGCAGGTTTGTTTGGCTTATTTGTTCTTAAATTATTTTGGCCAAATTTAAATGATGCCTTTGGAGTAATGTTATCTACAGGATTTTATGGTGGACATGGTACAGCTGCTGCAATTGGGGCTAGTTTTAGTAATCTGGGCTGGGATGAGGCCTTAAGCCTAGGTATGACTACAGCTACTATTGGAGTTATTTGTGCAATTATAGGTGGCCTTGTTTTTATAAAGTGGGCAGCAAAAACAAAGCAGACATCTTTTATTTCTGATTTTGAAGATCTTCCAAATGAGTTAAGGAGTGGTTTAGTGCCAGAAGAAAAAAGAGAATCAATGGGTATGTCTACTACATCCTCTATATCTATAGACTCTCTTACATTTCACTTAGCTTTAGTATTTGTTATTGCGCTTGCTGGATACTTATTTAGTCAAGGTGTAAAATTCTATTATCCCAAATTAGAGTTACCTGTATTTAGTTGCGCCTTTATTATTGGACTTTTACTAAAAAAGGCTTTTGATGCAACAAAAGTGAGTGATTATATATGTACCAAAACAACTCAGCGTTTGAGCAGTACATTTACAGATTTGTTGGTAGCTTTTGGGGTTGCTTCCATTAAGTTGGGAGTTGTTATTAAATATGCGGCACCATTGGTTACATTATTAATCTTTGGAGTATTAATTGTTTGGGGAATTACTTTCTATTTTGGTAGGAGGCTTTCTAGTTCTTATTGGTTTGAGCGTTCTATCTTTGCTTGGGGCTGGTGGACAGGAACTATGGCCATGGGGATAGCCTTATTAAGAATTGTAGATCCAAAAGGAGAAAGTAAGGCTATGGATGATTATGCTTTAGCTTATTTGCCTATTGCCCCAGTTGAAATTTTATTAATAACATTTGTTCCAATTATGTTTTTTAGTGGTTATGGTGTTTGGCTTATGTTAATTTGTGTGGCACTTAGCGCTTTAATTTTGCTATTGGCAAGTAAGATGAAGTGGATTCAAAAAGTTAAGAATAATTAATTATCATTTGATAAAAATAAAAAGATGAGGTATTTTAGTTTAGTATTTTCTACTGTTTACTGTTTAGTTGCTAATTATGGCTTTTCTCAAGATATTTTTACTAGAGCAGAAAATGGCGAAAAATTAGATGAAAATGAGATAGTTAAGCTTGCATATAGCATTCATAAAAAATATATTACTTTAGATTCGCACAATGATAGTGCAATGTGGTTTAATAATCCCAAAGGAGATTATGGCGTTCAAAAGGGTCAAGTGAGTTTCCCTTTAATGAAACAAGGGGGCTTAGATGGTGCTTTTTTTGCTATTTATATGGAGCAAGGCAAGTTAGACCAACATTCTTTAGATTCTACTTTTAATATTTGCGTGAGAGAAATAAGTAAATTTAAAGAATATGTTAAGAAAAGGAAGAATGAGGCAGAGTTTGCCCGTAATGCTGCAGATGTGGCTTTGATTAAAGCAAAGGGCAAGAGGGCAATCATTCTTACTATAGAAAATGGATATCCAATTGGTAAAAAATTAGATAATATAGATTTCTTTTATAATAGGGGTGTAAGGCTTATAACATTAAGCCATAATGGGAATAATTGTATTTGCGATGCTTCTATGTCTAAGATAGGTGAGTTTTATGGTGGTTTGTCTGATTTTGGATACAAAGTAGTGGAAAGAATGAATAATTTGGGAATTATAGTAGATGTTTCTCATGCTAGTTCCTCTACACTAGAGGATGTATTAGGGTGTAGTAAGGCTCCGCTAGTTGCCAGTCATTCTGGAGTTTGGTCTATTAAGAATCATAAAAGGAATTTAAAAGATAGCGAAATAAAAGCAATTGCAGCTAAAGGAGGCGTTATTCAGGTGGCTACAGGAAGGTTTTTCTTATCTGATTTACCTAAAGCGCAGGTGAATGTTGGATCTCTTTGCGATCATATAGAACATGTTATTAAACTAGTTGGAATAGAGCATGTTGGATTAGGAACCGATTTTGATGGCGGAGGCGGGGTTGTTGGCTTAGAGAATGTTTCTAAGATGAAGGAGATTACTAAAGAGCTTCTTAGAAGAGGATATAAACCAAGCGAGATTGCTTTATTTTGGGGAGAAAATATATTAAGGGTGTGGAGAGAGGTTGAGGCTGTTGCTAAGGTTAAATGATTGATTTGGGTAAAATATTATATGCTTGTCTATAAATTTATAGTTAATTTATATCATAAGCCAGGTCGTGGCTTATATTCTTGTCTTATAAGATGAGAATTATCTTTGTGTCTTCCTTTAAGTGCAAGATGTTTTAAATAAAAAGATTACAAAAATTAATTTACTATGAATAATAGAATACAAAAATTACGTGCAGAGTCTGTAGACACTCAGCCATCTTTATCTATAGAGAGAGCTCTAATAGAAACAAAATTTTATAAAGAAAACGAAGGAAAGTACCCTATTCCAATATTAAGAGCTCTTAATTTTTACCAGATATGTAAAGAAAAAACCATTTATATTGGAGAGGATGAACTCATTGTTGGAGAAAGGGGACCAAAGCCAAAAGCAGTACCAACATTTCCAGAACTTACTTGCCATACAGTAGAAGATTTTAAAGTTCTTAGAGAACGCGAGCTACAGAGGTATTATATTAGTGATGAGGATATTCAAACTTATAAACAAGAAGTAATTCCATATTGGAGCGGGAAAACTCAAAGAGAGAGGATTTTTAATCACGTGCCTCAGTCGTGGCGAAATTTATATGAAGCTGGCTTGTTTACAGAGTTTATGGAACAAAGGGCTCCTGGTCATACTGCCCTAGATGCCAAGATCTATAAATTTGGCATGTTAGATATAAAAGAAGAAATAGATATAGAACTTAGCAAATTAGATTTCTTAAATGATCCTCTTGCCACAGATAAACAAGATGAACTTAAGGCTATGTCTATATCTTGCGATGCTGCTATTGTTTTTGCACAACGTCATGCACAACTTGCTGAGCAAATGGCTATTGACTTAGAAAAAGAACTTGTAGATTTAAAGGCTAAGTTTATAAAAGAACAGGATAAGCAATCTTCTACTAGTCAATTAATAGAAATAAAGGAGCAAAGAATAAAGGAATTGCGTAAAATTGCCCAAGTTTGTAATAGAGTGCCAGCCCATGCCCCGCAAACTTTTTATGAGGCTATTCAAACATATTGGTTTACTCATTTAGGAACAATTACAGAGTTGAATGGTTGGGATGCAATGAATCCAGGCCATTTTGATCAGCATTTGCAAGCCTTTTATGAAAAAGAATTGGCTGATGGTAGTTTAACTAGGGGGCAAGCAAAAGAGTTATTATCTTGTTTTTGGATAAAAGTAAATAATCAACCTGCTCCGCCAAAGGTTGGCATAACTGCTAAGGAAAGCGGAACTTACAACGATTTTACCAATATTAACATAGGTGGAATAAAAGTTGACGGTAGTAGTGGAGTGAGTGAGCTATCATATCTTATGTTAGAGATTATTGGCGAATTGCATATTTTGCAGCCAGGCAGTTCGGTTCATATTTCTTCTCGTACTCCCGACAAATTTCTTAACGCAGCATGCAAAGTTATTCGTTTAGGCTACGGCTATCCTTCTATTTTTAATTCGGATGCTTATGTGCAGGAACTTGTTAGGCAGGGTAAAACCATAGAAGATGCAAGGGAAGGCGGCTGTAGTGGCTGTATAGAAGTAGGTGCGTTTGGAAAGGAGGCATACT
>CAXYUL010000082.1:0-7668 GCA_964292095.1 uncultured Bacteroidales bacterium
CAAAACAAGTTCTCCTCCACATTTTGCGTCTATTTTAAAATCATCAATTATATTATCAAGTAAAAAATGTCCAAAATCGCATGATGCTTTTATTATAAATTCATCCCAAGTCTGGCAGTCGTATGAGTAATAAGGAATAGTCTTATTATTAATTTGTTCATTAATAACACTATTATGAAGCATTGCCTCACTCTTATTTGTACTTCTATCTATAGTATAATAATCAGCAATAATCTTTCCTACAGCTACTTCATTAATAGGATCTTCTGTTAGCGAAACTCTTATAGTATTACCTATTCCTTCATTAAGTAATGTGCCTATCCCAACTGCTGATTTAATTCTGCCCATATCGCCATTACCAGATTCTGTTATTCCTAAATGAAGAGGAAAATTTATGCCTATGTGCTCAAATTCTTCTTTTAATAGTCTATAGGCAGATAACATAACCATTGTATTGCTTGCCTTTAATGAAAGAATTATATTATAGAAATTATTGTTTATACACATTCTAATCCATTCCATTGCAGCTTCTTTCATTGCTAGTGGAGTGTTCCCGTATAAATTAATAATTCTTTCTCCTAAAGAACCATGATTTAAACCTATCCTTAGAACTGTATTATTCTTTTTACAAACATCTATTAACTTTCTAAACTCAGAAATTGCAACAGAATGTTCTTTTGCAAAATTTCCTGGGTTAATCCTAACTTTATCGGCAACCTTTGCAGCTTCAATTGCAACTTTAGAGCTAAAATGAACGTCAGCAACCAATGGAGTAAATATTCCATTTTCAGCTAAAGTGTTTTTAATTTTTGCAAGAGCTTCAACTTCTTTTTCTCCTTGAGTAGTAAGCCTAATAATTTGTGCTCCAGCTTTAGCCATAGAGATACATTGCTTAACAGACGCCTCTATGTCTGTTGTAGAGGTATTTGTCATTGTTTGTACAACAATAGGAGCATTACCACCAACTAGTGTTTGCTTTATTGCTATTTGTAAATTTGCAGCTTTCATATTATTTCTTTTTTATTCCTCCAAAACTATAATATATTCCTAAAGAAAAAACAAGTTGGTTAGAGTGAGTATATATCCAAACTTGATCGGAATATATTTGAGGTGTATATAAATTTGACAACGAATATTTATAGTTACATTCTAAATGTATTTCTATAGGACATAAAACAAAGCCAAATCCTCCTCCCCCCATAATTCCATACTCTATTTTTTTAGTAGTAGCAGGTATACCATCAGTCTGATTCGTAGAAATTTTGTATGAAACAAATGGCCCAGCATTTACCATAAGCCTCATTTTCCAAAAATCTACTCTAAATTGGGCTAACATAGGAATAGCGACTGATGTATATAGCTCTTTATCTTCTACTTGAGATCCTTTTTCTCCAGATAATTTAACATAACCTTGCTGATAATACTCTAAACCTGTCTGAAAGCCAAAGTAAGGCATGTTTCCCCATAATGAGTGCAAGTAAGTGTAATATACACCAAAGTTTACTGGTGTAGTAAATGATTTATGATCTAGGTCTTGACTCAATCCCACATTAGAAATAGAATAGCCCCATTTTATTCCAATAAGATGTTTCTTTAAGAAAGAACTGTCTTTTACTGTAATAGGAGCAGCATCTTTAAATGAATCTGTTCTAAATTCTTTAAGAATATCTTCTTTTACTTTTGTTGTATCAGTATTTTGTGCACTAGCGCTCATAAAATTTACAAAAAGCAAAATAGTGGATATGCTAAATATTATTATTAGTCTTTTAATAGTCATCTTATTATTTATTGAAAAGTTTCTTTAAATCTATTGTCTGTTCCAAATCTACCCTTTCTCCTATTTCAATTACATTTTTATTGTTAGCTAACTTATATAGTACAACCTTCTCAGCTTGTCTTTTTTCTAAAACTGATCCAACATCTAACATCCCATTGGCATTTTTATCTTCTGTTATTCGTATCGAATATACTCCCTTTGTTATATAAGGAAACATAAGTTTATCATCTTTTGTTATAACAAATGTCCTAAAGATCTTATCCCTTGTTTCATTAACTAACTCAACAATATACCTTGTATCTACATTTTGACAATCTAATATTAATGAACTTAGTTTATCGTCTGTAGGAAGAGAAAACTTTAAATATGTAGAGTCATTTGTAAAGCCATTAATGTCTGTGAATGTAGCTTTTGGAATTATTAATTCATAATCATTACCTTTTTTAAAAGGTTCTTCTGGTTTTAGAATGTATTTTCTAATATCTATACTGTCTGGTTTGGTATTAAATTTTTCTTTAAAAACTTGTTTTTTGGGTGTTGTTGTGGTAAACCTTAAAGTATCAAATTTTGCTATCAAAAGGGGGTCTGTAAATTCAAAGATAATACCATCTTGTTCTACCTTTTCTGGTAAAGCGAGCACATTAAACTTAAGTAAATCTTTTCTCTCTTTCTTTTTTACTTTATTTTTATTGTCTTTTGATGGTTTTTCTTTTGGAATAATTAATTTAAGATTTTCTACAGTAGGGACCAATTTGTTTAAGCTGTCTGTTTTTAGATATTTAATACCTAAAAAAAGTGTGTCTTCTAGTTTTGCTCCATCCTTAATCCAAAAAGATAAACTGTCATGCGTTCTATTAAATTGCTCAATTAATCTGCTATGTCTAATCCCTTTAATCGAAAAAGAATCAATTTGTACATTTGGCGCCCCAAATTTAATATAAGCACTTCTTTCGCCTGTTCTTTTGTAATCTCTTATATATTGTTTTGTTGCTAGTTCGTTAAAAACGGTTAGTTCTAGTTCTGATTTTCTAGAAAGGCATCCAAGAGTATCTTTCATGTCAAAAATCTTGAGCTCGTTCATACCATTTTTCATAACTTGAGTAGGAGTAAATAGTGTATCTAAAAATCCAATTTTCTCATTTCCTGCCTCGTATTTATTATTTCCATTTTCGTCTTTAAACGCAAATATAGAGTAGGGGATTGGCTTTACATTCCTAATTGTAAAGAAGCCCCACTTATCTGTTCTAGAAATTGCGTCGGGAAGCGTATTAAAAACAGAAGAATCCTTTGCATTTGAATAAAGAGCTACAGATACTCCCTCTACTGGAAGAAGTGATGAGTAGTCGTACACAGAGCCTGTAACTAGCATGGAATCTATTGTATTTCCAGTTGAAAATGTGTACACGTAAAATGGTAGGGGATTGCCTTCGTTATTATCTGCTATAGCATTACCAAAATTTATTGTATATGTTTTTGCTGAGTCTAAGTCTTTCTCAAAACTAACAACTATGCTTTTGCCTTTAATTTTTGTTTTTGGTCTTTTATCTTGTGGTGGAGATAATATTATATTTTTAGAAGCATCTTTTAGCTGAACGTATTCGTTAAAGGTAATTGTTATTGTACTTTTAGATCTAGCTACATTTACGGCATTAGAATCTGGCAATAGTTTTACAATTACTGGCGGAATGGTATCTTTAGGCCCGCCACTAGGTGCCGCTTTTGTATTGGCACACGAGTAAGAGTTTAGGCAGTAGATGCCTACTAGTAAGAAAGTTATATATTTACTAATAGAATACTTGCTTGTTTTAATCCTATTTAATCTCATTGTTTATTCTTTTATATCTACTCTAGTTAGTGTTTCTATTCCTTTAATTTTGCCAATTTGCTTTATAAGAGTTTCTAAATCGTCTGTGTTATGAACATATAAATCTATATAACCCTCAAAAATACCATCATGGGTTTCAAAGTGTATTTTTCTTATGTTTACATTTAATACTAGAGTAATATCTTTTGTAATTTCATTTACTATGCCTATTCGGTCTATTCCTTTAATTTGTACTCTGGCTAAAAAGGATAGAATTGTATGTTTGGTCCATTTGGCATTTACTATGCTTCCGCCATTAGTAGATGCTAATGAAATTGCTGTAGGACATATTTTTTTGTGAATTGTTACGTTGTTGTTTTCATCTACAAAACCAATAACAGCATCTCCTGGTATAGGGTTACAACAATCGGCCACTTTGTAGCCTAGTGTTTTTTCTACAGGATTTTCTTTTAATAAATAGTCTTGTTTTTTATCTATTTTGGCTTGTACTTTATTGCTTTCTTTAGATTCTTCTTCTATATTATCATTGTCTTTATTATCGTTCTTGTTTCCAAAGAAGAATTGCAGGTTCCAATATTTTACAAATTTGTTTTCGTTGTTGTGTTTTAATATTTTTTCTAAATTATTAAGATCTACTAAGCCAGCACTAATTTTTGTATATAACTCTTCTTTGTTAGTTAAATTATATTCTACTAAGAGCTTCTTAATTACTCTTAATTGAGGTTTTACTCCATATTTTGTAAGTTCGGTCTCTAAAATTGTTTGACCATCTTTAATTGCATCTTTAATATCAGATTTTAGGGCATCATATATTAAACTTTTGGCTTTTGGTGTTACAACAAAATCTAACCATTCGCGCTGTGGCTTTTGAGATTCTGCTGTAATAATTTCTACTTGATCACCGTTTTTAAGTACGTTTGAAAGAGGAACAAGTTTAAGATTTACTTTTGCTGCAATAGCTTTATTGCCAATTTCGCTATGTATGTTATATGCAAAATCTAATGCAGTAGAACCTTTAGGTAGTTGCTTTGATTCTCCCTTTGGAGTAAATACATACATTTCTGATGATAATAGCCCCTCGTGGAATTTATCTAAAAATTCTAAAGCATTAACATCTGGGCTCTCAAGCACCTCTCGTACCATATTAAGCCACTTATCCATTTCGTTCTCATTATTCTTTACACCTTTGTAGCTCCAATGTGCTGCAACTCCTTTTTCTGCAGTCTCGTCCATTCTAACTGTACGAATCTGAACTTCTACCCAATTGGCATGTGGGCTCATAAGTGTACAGTGCAAGGCTTCGTAACCATTAGATTTTGGAACACTTACCCAATCTCTTATCCTATCTACTTTAGATATATGGTCCTCTGATATCAAAGAGTATATATCCCAACATTGTTTTCGCTCAGTAGTACCTTCTTTTGGCTCAAAAACTATTCTAAGAGCAAATATGTCATATATTTGATCAAAAGGTATTCCTTTTGTTTTCATCTTTCTCCAAATAGAATATGGCGTTTTTGTTCTTCTAGAAATATTAAAAGAATAACCTGCATCTTGTAAAATACGTTCGATCGGCTCAATAAATTTATCAATAGCGCATCCTTTTGTTTCTACAATTTGCTTTAGCTTATCAGATATAGACGCAAAATCATCTGGCTCCCTAAATTTGAGCCAGATATTCTCCATTTCAGATTTCATCCCATATAGGCCAAACCTATGAGCTAGAGGAATAAAGATATACATGGTTTCGCTAAGTATTTTATCTTTTTTCCTCTCTGGCATAGATCCAATAGTTCTTAGATTGTGTAATCTATCTGCTAATTTTATAAGAATTACCCTTACATCATCGTTTAAGGTTAATAATATTCTTTTAAAATTTTCTGCTTGCATAGATCTTTCTGCAAGCTCCATTTCTTGGTGGCTTAATGGCGTATCAACAACATTCTCTTGCTGAGTATGTTTGTTGTCCATTGCCGATTTAATTTTTGTTAACCCGTCTACAAGCGAAGCAACCTTGGGCCCAAAAAGTCTTTCTATATCCTCTACAGTATACTCGGTATCTTCTACAATATCATGTAATAATGCAGTAACAATAGACTTATATCCAAGCCCAATTTCTTGTACCACTATTTTAGCCACTGCAATAGGATGAATAATGTATGGTTCTCCAGAACGTCTTCTTACTCCTTTGTGTGCCTCATTAGCAAACTCAAAAGCTTTAATTACCTCTTGGTATTCTTGCTGGTTTGCACACCTTTTTAAGCTTGCTAATTTTAATGATTCAAACTCTTTGTATATTAGATCGTTGTCTTGCTTTGTAAACATAATTCCTTTCTTATTCTTAAAATAATAGATCTCTCTTTCCTTGTTTTATTACAGCTAGTCTTTCTTTTACTTTTTCTATTTGTTCTGTATTAGGCAGTAAATTTAGCTCTTTTTCTATTAATTTGTATCCAGCAATCTTAGTTTCTGGGCTAGAATAATCTTCTAAATATTCTGCTAATGTAAGCATTGCGTTAGGAGTACAGAATTTTTTAATAAAACCAGGAATAGCATATTCCATAAAATGCTCGCCTGTACGCCCAACTCTATAGCACGATGTGCAAAAACTAGGAATAAACTCTCTTTCTAAAAGCCATCTTATAACATCATCTAATTCTCTTGTATCTCCAACCATAAATTGCTCCTTATTAAGCTCTTACGTATTATTATCTACTTTTTGATATCCACCTATTTCCAATTTAGTGCCTGCATCAATTTGAGATACTCCAAATTCTATTACCTCATCTCTTATTGCACTACTTTCTCTAGCTGTCATAATTAGCCCAGTATAAGGAACAGCTAATCTAAGCACAGCAACAAGCTGCTTAAATTGCTCATCACTAACCTTGTATGGCAGATCTACGTTTAGGTCTTGTGCCTTTTGAATACGTGGAAAGCTAATTGTATGAGGACCAACTCCAAACTTATTATGCAAATATAATGCATGAGATACTAAACCCAATACCTCAAACCTCCAATCATACAAGCCAAATAAAGCTCCAATACCCATATCGTCTATGCCACCTTTAAAGGCTCTATCCATAGCATTTAACCTCCACATATAATCTCCTTTAATTGTATTTGCTGGATGATATTTTGCATAAGTTTCTTTATGATAAGTTTCTTGAAATACCTGAAAAGTTCCAATCCCTGCCTCTTTAACAACCTTAAAACCAGCAATATCCAATGGTGCAGCATTAATATTTACTCTTCTAATTTCTCCGTTGCCAATCTTAGTGCTATAACATGCCTTTACGCAATCGGCAATAAACTCTGGAGTATATTTTGGTGACTCGCCAAAAACAAGAATTAATCTTTTATGTCCTCTTTTTTCTAAAGATAAAATTTCTTCTTCTAATTCTCTTCCCGACAAAGTTCTCCTAATAGTACCTTTAGCCTCTGCTCTAAATCCGCAGTACTTACAATTATTAACACAGCTATTTCCAACATAAAGTGGTGCAAATAATACTATTCTATTTCCATAAATAGAACGTTTAAGATCTCTGGCAGTAGAATATAATTCATCCAAGCCTTCTTTAGATTTAATTGCCAGTAAACAAGCAGTTTCTTCTAGGGTAAGAGCTTGTTTAGACTTGCTTTTGGCAAAAATACTTCTGTAGCGCTCTTTGTCTTCTTTAGTATTATTAATTAGAGAATGTAGCAAATTATCATCTATAAAATCCACTGCATCTTCTGTGAGTTGCATATCAACCTTAACATTCCCTTTATTTATTTGATTATCTATATTACTCATTAATATTTATTTTTTTATTACGTCTTTTTTTATTAAATTTTTATCATTGTTATATGTACCAACATATTGGTATGCATGCGAAATCTCTGCTCCTATAAGAATAATAGTCCAGCTAATATTCATCCAAATTAAGAACAAAGGTATAGCAGCAAATGCACCATATACTGCATTTAAACGCGATACCATAAGTTGTGTCTCTACGTATAGAAACTGAACCACTATAAATGCCAAAGCAGTTATAAGTGCAGAGTTAAAAGCAGCAGAGAACCT
>CAXYUL010000083.1:0-7630 GCA_964292095.1 uncultured Bacteroidales bacterium
GTGAACTTGTAGGCTTGGCATTTGATGGTAACAGAGAATCTATGAGTGGTGATGTTTATTTTCATCCTCAATTATTTAAGACTGTATGTGTAGACATTAGGTTTGTCCTTTGGGTTATAGATAAATATGCAGGAGCTAATCACCTTATAGATGAGATGAATATTTCTTATAAATAGAACAATATTTTAAACTTTATGAAAAAATTATTTAATTTACTCTTTTTGCTAAGCGTCCTAGCCAATATTGAGCTTAGTGCCCAAAACCCTAATAATCAGATAAGTAATCCGCTTGCAACTGATAACGCATTTGTTGTCGGGAAGCTTAATAATGGACTTACATATTATATTAGGCATGCAGAGAATCCTGCCAAGAGTGCAGAGTTTTTTATTATTCACAATGTTGGTTCTTTGCAAGAGGAGGATAAACAGAAGGGATTAGCTCACTTTTTGGAGCATATGGCTTTTAATGGAACTAAGAATTTTCCCGACAAAAATATGCTCAACTATTTAGCTTCTATTGGAGTTAAATTTGGCTATAATGTTAATGCTTACACTTCTATGGATAGAACAGTTTATAATATTTCTGCTGTTCCTATGATTAGAACTTCTGTGATTGATAGTGTGTTACTTATGTTGCACGATTGGTCTGGCTTTATATCGTGCCAAGAGGACGAAGTTAATGCAGAAAGAGGGGTTATTATAGAGGAATGGCGTAGAAACGATGACGTTCGTACTAAAATGTTGAGAGCAATTTCTGCTTTTGAGCATAAAGATTCTAAGTTTGCACTTAGACCTCCAATTGGAGACCCAAATATTATAGCTAATTTTAAGCTTAGTACTTTAACAGATTTTTATCATAAGTGGTATAGGCCAGATTTGCAGGCTATTGCAATTGTTGGCGATTTTGATGTTAAAGATATGGAGGCTAGGGTTAAGAAAATATTATCAAAGGTGCCTATTACTAAAAATCCTGCTCCTAGAGAGAGCTTTACTATTCCAGATAATAAAGAGATATGTGTTGGTTCGTATACAGATAAAGACATGAAGGCAGCATCTGTAAGACTGATAGTAAGATTCCCAAATCCTACATTAGAAGAAAAACAGACTGAGTTGTCTATAAAACAAAGGACGATAGCTGATTTGTTAAGCCATATAGCAAGTGCTAGATCTGCAAATTATGTATCGGCTAAAAAGGCTAAATATAAGGCACTTATACCATCGGTAGGAGATATTTATTATACTAGCAGAGTGCTTAGATTAACAGCTGTTCCAAACGATGGACAATTAACAAAGGCACTAGTTGGCATATTAGAGGATTATGAGAGATTAAGCAGGTATGGTGTTGGGGAGGACGAGCTTAATGATGCAAAAATAACCAAGATAGCATCATTAGATAAAGAGCAAAAAAGATTAGCCAAGGCGAGTAATGCCGATTATATAAATCTTGCAGTAGAAAACTTTACTAGGGGAGAGGCTATAGTTGATATTCCAAAGTATTTTGCCACAGCAAAAAGAGTAGTTGGCGAAATTACAGTAGATGATATTAATAGTTTTATAAGAAACGTATTAAATGAGAAAAAAATTTCAGTTTTTTTTACAGGCTCATTAAACGATTCAAAAGATTTTGCGTCTAAAGACCGTGTTTGTTATATTTTAGATTCTATTAAGCAGGCAAGTTTGGATAAATACGTGCATATCTCTAAAAATCAACTTAATTTTAGGGCACAATTAAGTCCAGTAGATTTGAAATCTAAAATTTTGCCAAGTAAGTATAAAGGTACTAAAGAGATAACACTAAGTAATGGGAACAAAATTTATTGGATAGAAGCTAAGGGGGGGACAAGCGATATAAAGATGCGTGTAATTAGACCAGGAGGCTATTCTTCTGAGCCTGATAATAAAATTACTGAGATAAAGCTTTTAGAGAACTTTTTACCTAGCATTTTTGTAAATGGAATGAATAAGGGCGATTTTAGAAGATTTTGTGTGAACAATCAAATTTCCTTTAGAATGGAACCTACAATTAGTAGCGATATGTGGAGTGGTAAATTTAATGCAAAGAGTGCAGAAAATTTCTTTAAGATTTTGTATATGAGTTGCACTGATGTAGAAATTGATACGGAAACATTTAGGCTAATTAAGGAAAAATTAATTAAAGGCCTAAAAGAGAAAAAAACAGGGAGAGCAATTTTTAGAGATTCATGTGATACTTTTATTTATCAGAAAAACGCTCTTGGACAAAAGATAACTTTAGACGAAGTTTCTAATGTTACTCCAAGCAAAATTTTAGAAATTTACAAAAGGCATTTTGCCGATATAAGTGGAGCTAGCTTTGTTTTTTATGCTTCTACAATGAATTTAGACGAGGCATTAAAGTATTTAGAAAAATATGTAGCTAATTTACCTTATGTTGATGCTAAGAAAGATCTTGTAATAAGGAATTATTTACCTGTTAGAGGGAAAAATATTCTGCGATATAAGACAGATGATTTAGGCGGTACAAAAGCTAGTGTGTGTGTAGAGTTAAATGCTAAGTATTCTTATACACAAGAAAATGCAGTAGCTGCTAGGTTTTTAACTCATATTCTTAGAGAAAGGTATACAAAATCAATTAGAGAAGAGAAGGGTGGAACATATCATGTTGGTGTTACTGATGAGTTTATAGAAAAGCCATATAACAATATTACTTATTCTATTGACTTTGATACAAATCCAAAAATGGTGGATGAACTGATAGTATGTGTCTGGGATGCTCTTAAGTCTATGGCTAAAGATGGTCCAAGTAAAAGAGAAATGGATGAGATAAAATTATATATGAAGAAGATGGCGGGACAAGAGAAAAGTGAGGAAAAAAATCTAAAGATCATGTCTAAAATTATCTCAGATTGCGTAAATAATATATATGTAGATAGATTAGATTTAGATACAATAGAGAAGGTAAACGCTTCTACTGTTCAGAAACTTGCAAAAGAACTTATTAAACAGAAGAACTACCGTACATTTATTCTGGAGCCTAAAAAATAAAGTTGTTAGTTAGTTAATTGGTGGGCTGGTGCTATATTGTTAGTTATGTAGCGCCAAAGTTAAGGTAGTTCTATGTGGGTGGCTTAAAGTAATATTACTTAAGCCACCCTTTTTCTATGCCTTCCATGTTATGTTTTTCTTGGATAACATACTAACAGCCCAAAGAGTTAATATTGTAGCAATAGCTGCCCTAAGTACTCCAATGAGTGTATATCCACTTGGATATGCTAATTTATATACTGCAATAAGTCCAGTAATTTTAAGCATAGTTATTATAAAGGAATCAAAAGCTATATAGCTAAGAAGAGGGTTTTTACCAGCACCAGATAGTACTTTAACTAAAAACGACTTATTTGCAAACTTGCATACATAATCGCTAAACATTAACAAAAATATACTTATACTACATGTTGCAAGGCAATATTGAATAGTACAAGGAACTTTTTTTATACCTCCATCTAGTGGCTCTAAAATAAGAGCACAAATTAGCATATAGCTAGCAGGTGTAAAAAACTCTTTATATTGAGGCTGGTATAACTTAATTAAATTATTAAGAATATATAAAAATATACAAGAAACAATTAAATTTGTCCAATATAGTCTCATGTAAAAAGCAAAAAGTAGCCATACTACTAATAGAATTATTAATGGAAAAATAATATGAATAGCCCTAGTATTTAAAGCCTTATAGATATCGTATTTTCTAAATAATCTTGCCTGAATAATATCTCCAATATATGTAGAGGGAATTAAGATAATTAAGAAATATATATACTCAATATTAAACCACCAATTAATGTTTGGATTTGAATAAGCAATAGAAGGAATTTTTTTAAATTGGCTAGCTAAAGTGATACATAAAATTATTCCAAGAACTGCAAACCTTGCTCTATTGCTATTTCTTGTAAAATACCATATCATAGAACCAAATAGATATAAAAATGCAAGTAGAAAAATTATTATACCTCTCCTATTAAGACCTATTTCTTCTCCAAAGTAAGTATGCCCAATATAAATAATGCAGGCAGCCAAAATAAAGCCTAATACTCTTATATAAGTTGAATAGCTGTAGATGAATTTTTTAAAAGGATGATCCTTAAATTTGGGCACTTGAAAATATATAAGAAATAAAGAAAAGAAGCCCAGCAAAGTAAAAATATGATTATATATTATAGGTAATAGATTGCCATTTATAGTGTTAGAAGAAAAATTTAATAATACATATAAATACGAGAACAGCCACAGCATGCTAAATCTCACAAAGCAATCCTTAATATATTGCCAAGTTGTAATACCTTCGCTTATTTTCTTTTTAGCTGCAATAGGAATTGCGGCCCCCATGCAAAAAATGAAAATAGGAAAAACAAGATCTACCCATGATAAACCACTTATAGTCATATCTAAAATATGGCTTGGAGGTGGATTCTGTATGTGATACATCCACCCAGGTAGTACACTATAAGGAATAATAGCACAAAATATCATTCCAAATATAGTTAGTCCCCTAAGGAAATCTAGTGATAGGTAGCGCATATACTATTGTTTAAATTGATTTCTTATTTTATATATTTTGCGTATGCTTGTTTACCCTCTTCCCACATATCTTTCCATAGTGCAAATCCAATAAATCCACTTTTTTCTACCAAAACAGTATGATAAATAATGCCTGTTGGATTTTCTTTCTTCCTCATTATTATATTATTGGCCTTATTGCTAAATCTCACAAAACAAGTATCGGCTACTCTATGTAAAGTGAAATTTTTACGCACACTAGCCGATTTGTCTTGTTTAATTTTAGTATTTGTACAAAGGTATAACTCTTCTGTTTTATAGCCAGTTCCACCAGTCTTGCTAACTATAGGCTTGCCATTTAGTCTAACTGTGGTATCTACGTATGATAGAAGCATAAATTTATGACTTTTTTTAGCTTTAAGCCAGTTTAAAATTTTCTGAGTATGCAAAGAATCTTCATAGCCATAGTTACTATCTATAAATCCAAGCCTTGTAACTTTGTTCGGAATTTCTTTATTACCACTTATATAATCGAACATAAAACGTCCTCCTCCACTATGGCTACATAACATAAGCTCATTTGTGGCTAAGCCTTGTTTTATAGTTTTTAAGCTATCGTTTACAATTTGTTCAATATTATTAACTAGTTGAGGATAAAGTTTATAAGAATCATGTAGTGTAGAATGTTGTGTCCATGCCTTTTTTTCTGCTTGGAGGTAGGCAATTACATAATAATTATTTTTATCGTTTTCTCTTATATAGCTTGTTTGTGCCTTAATATGTTGAATATCATAATGCCAATCGTCTAGGGGCTCCATCTTCTTTCCTGCTGTCCATTCTATTGTATTACCGTTTGGCAAGGCGTAATAAATTAGAACTATATTCTGTTTTTTGTTACTTAACTTATTTAGATCTCCATAATCTATAACAACCCTACTTTGTGGAATTATGTTTATGTATTCCTTAGTTTGTTCTAAATTGTTTGCCCTTAGTGTATTTGTAAATAAAAAAATGAGTGCTAATAACGCATTGCGTGTAATTTTAGAGGTCATGTGATTTTTTTTAGAACTAGATAAATCTTTCTATAATTTCTCGTGCTTTACTTACTTTTTCGCTAAGAAGCTTCTCTGTTTTAGCCTCGGCAATAAATCTTAAATATGGCTCTGTATTTGATGGCCTTATATTAAACCACCAATCTATAAATTCTACTCTATATCCGTCAAAGTCCATAGAAACTGTAGGATTCTCTTCTAATGTAAAATATTCTTTAACAGCATCCATTGCTGCTTGTTTCCTTTCTAGTCTAAAATTAATTTCTCCAGAATTTTTATATTTGCCAATCTTAGAAATTAGTTCCGATAGTTTAATCCCTTGTTTTTTAAATTCAGAAACAATATCTAAAACTATTAAAGATGCCATCAATCCGCTATCTGAATAGAAAAACTCTTTAAAATAATAGTGCCCAGCAAGTTCTCCTCCATAAATTCCATCTATTTCTCTAAGCTTGCGAGCGGCAAAAGCTCTTCCAACCTTCCAAGTGTACATTTTTCCACCCATTTGAGATAAATATTCTCCAACGGCCTTAGAGCTTCTAATATCTTGAATTACAGTACCTGTTAGTCCTTTTTTCTCTAGCCAATAATGTCCCATAAGGGCAATTATAAGATCTGGAGAAATAAATTTACTGTTTTCGTCTACAAACATTACTCTATCGGCATCGCCATCATATATAACTCCAATATCACAAGCCTTATCTTTTACAAGTTTTTGAATATCAACAATATTCTCTGCAACTAATGGATTAGCTTCGTGGTTTGGAAATGTACCATCTAATTCATCAAATATATAGTGTATATTTTTACCGTGTCCAACAACATCTTTTACAAGTAGAGCAGCCATTCCGTTAGAAACATCTATTCCTATATTTAAGTTAGAGAAATCTTCTTTATACTTATGTAAAAAATTAATATATTCACTTTTAATGTCTAATAATTTTACTGTCCCCTTTTTGTCTACAGGCAAAATTTCCTTATTTTGTTCTATCCATTGTTCAATTGTGCCTAAACCATTATCTAAGCCAATTGGGAGTGCGTTATCGCTAGAAACTTTTAAGCCATTATAGTCTTTAGGATTGTGAGATGCAGTAATTTGGACAGACGCTTTGTAGCCATATTTTGCTGTAGCAAAATATACCATTGGAGTTGTAGCTAGTCCCAAATCATCTACGTCTGCACCAGCATCTGTAATTCCTTTTATTAAATATTCTCGTATCTCTGGAGAAGAAACTCTTACATCTCGTCCTATGAGCACTGTGTTTGTATTTAGTAGTGTAGGCAAAAAGAAACCTACCTTGTAAACAGTATTTTTATCAAAATCTATATTATATAAACCTCTAATATCGTAAGCATGAAAAGCACCCATAATATTTTTATTTTTTATTTTTTTTAATAACTCTGTAGCTTGTCCTAATCTTACCTTGAACAATATTATTTAGTTTGCCTTGAATAAGCTTCTTTCTTATAGGACTAATTTTATCGGTAAATAGTATTCCTTTTAGGTGATCCAGCTCATGTTGAACCATCCTACATCCAAAG
Source organism: uncultured Bacteroidales bacterium (assembly GCA_964292095.1). GTDB lineage: Bacteria > Bacteroidota > Bacteroidia > Bacteroidales > UBA932 > Egerieousia. The sequence continues at coordinate 7,130 of CAXYUL010000083.1, forward strand.
CCACTAAACTCTTCTGTTACTTCTTGATAGTTTGCATTAATGTATTTAACTCGTATCTTCTCACTTCTAACTACGTCTGCATGAATATCTGGAACACTTAAACATCCCTCTGAATACTCTACCGTTTCTTCACTTTCCCACAAAACCTGTGGGTTTATCATTACTTTTTTAAACTCTTTTAATTCTGGCATATCCTCGGCTAATACTGTTCCATCAACTACTAGTAATTTTATAGAACGTCCAATCTGAGGTGCAGCTAAACCAACTCCATCTGCCTGCTCCATTGTTGCAAACATTTGTGGAATTAGCTCATCTAATTCTTTTCTAATATCTAAATTATTAATATCTAAGTTCTTAGCTTCTTCTCTAAGAACCTCATTCCCATATACATATATAGGTAAACTCATACTCTTTACTATTTTTATTAATTTAAGTTTAAAAGATGAATTTATTGCGAGAATCTTAGATGTTTTACGATTATTTGTCATTTATTTTTTAGCT
>CAXYUL010000084.1:0-7598 GCA_964292095.1 uncultured Bacteroidales bacterium
ATTAAGTAATTCCTCTATTTTTAAAATTGTATTGTTGACCTTCTGCTCCGCTTTTTGTGTTGCTTCTTCCTTTACTATTTTAGTAGAAAAAGAAAATAAAAAGTAAAAAGCAGTTATAAAAATAACAGCCGTAGCTAAGATTAGGTAAATACTTAGTTTAGTAGAAAAAGATCTGAATATGTTTAATTTATTGTGCATAATTATTAACTTTCTTTACTACTATATCTTTCTTAATACCCCCAATTTCTTTAAGTATCTTATTAGACAAAACAATGTCAGAATCTTTAAGCAGGTATGTTGCTTTGCCTGTTTTCTTATCTTTCTGTAATTTAATTATTTCTTTTAACATCCATTCTTGATGTGCCCTATTAGTTGGAATATGATTGGCTTTAGCATATTTTAATATAATATCTAATGTTTCTTCTTGATTTTTTTCTGCCCATTGCCATCCTTTAATACTTGCTTTAGAAAATTTTGCTAATGCCTCTTTATTGTTGTTGTAAAACTTTTGTGTTACATAGATACCATCTTCTGGAATATTATATCCTAAGTCTGAAAAATAAAATATAGATTTGTTACTTAAATTTATTCCAGATGTTAATATTTGGAAATACTCATTATAGCTCATAGCTAATGTGGCATCTATTGCCTTTGAAATAAAAAGATTAACATTTTGCACAAAAGGAATCCACTCTATATCTAGGTTTTTTTCTTTATCTAAAGCAAGACCTGGTGAATAGAACCCAGATTTCCATCTACCTACCTTTTTCCCCTTAAGATCATTTATGCTTTTTATATGATTATGACCAATAATCATAAGGGAATTATTTTGTGATGTTTGTAATATATTTACTAAGTCTAAACCCTCGTTTATCTTCACCATAGCCTGCAATAGTTGGCAAGTAATAATATTACATTTATTAGTCTTTAATAAGTTAAAGACACTATTAGAAGCAGAATGGTGAATAATAGACACATCTAATCCAGCTTCTTTGTAGAAACCTTTCTCTAGTGCAACATAATAACCGGCAAATTGACTTTGAGCAGTCCATTGTGGGGAGAATATGAGTTTCTGAGATTTAAGTATTATTGGGCTAAGCAAACTAATTAGCAAAACGCAAAGGAATGTGCTAACTTGTATGTGTCTTACGTTCATGAGTTTTGAAGTTTAATAGCACGCAAATATACATTTAATAATAATACGCCCCAAAATTTATATATAACTTTGAGGCGTACATTTTTATGATATATTAAAAATATCTATTTTGCTAAGGCTGTAGCTACGTCAACAGCAACTGCAACAGTAGCACCAACCATTGGATTATTTCCAATTCCTAAGAATCCCATCATTTCTACGTGAGCAGGAACAGAAGATGAACCTGCAAATTGAGCGTCAGAGTGCATACGTCCCATAGTATCGGTCATTCCATAAGAAGCAGGACCAGCAGCCATATTGTCGGGATGCAAAGTCCTACCTGTACCACCGCCAGAGGCAACAGAAAAATATTTTTTACCTAGCTCCATACATTCTTTTTTGTAAGTGCCAGCAACTGGGTGTTGGAAACGAGTAGGATTAGTAGAATTACCTGTAATAGATACATCTACTCCCTCGTGGTGCATAATTGCAACCCCTTCTCTAACATCATCAGCTCCAAAACATCTTACTTTTGCTCTAGGACCGTCTGAATATGCTATTTCTCTAACAATTGTAAGTTCGCTTGTGTAATAGTTGAACTGAGTTTGAACATAGGTAAAACCGTTAATACGAGATATAATCTGTGCAGCGTCTTTTCCTAAACCATTTAGTATACAGCGTAATGGCTCTTTTCTAACTTTGTCAGCTTTGGCTGCAATCTTAATAGCGCCTTCTGCTGCTGCAAAAGACTCGTGTCCAGCTAAAAATGCAAAACATTTAGTTTCTTCGCGCAATAGGCGAGCTGCCAAATTCCCATGTCCTAAACCAACTTTTCTATCCTCTGCAACAGAGCCAGGTATGCAAAAAGATTGAAGCCCAACCCCTATAGCCTCTGCGGCATCTGCAGCATTTGAACATCCTTTTTTTATTGCAATAGCAGCACCAACAACATAAGCCCATTTTGCATTTTCAAAACATATTGGCTGTGTCTCTTCACATGTTTTATATGGATCTAAACCCTTAGCATCGCAAATAGCATTAGCTTCCTCTATACTAGCAATGCCATTAGCCTTTAAAACCTCATTAATCTTATTAATTCTACGGTCTTGACTTTCAAATTTTACTTCTCTTATAGCCATTTTTTTTCCTCCTTATTCGTTACGTGGATCAATATGTTTAACAGCACCTTGCTCCTTAGTAAAACGACCGTAAGTGCCTGTAACCTTTTTTAATGCCTCATTTGCACCTGTCCCTTTTTTTATCTCCTCCATAAATTTGCCCATGTGAACAAATTCATATCCGCAAACCTCATCATTTTTATCTAAGGCCATTCTGGTGCAATATCCCTCTGCCATTTCTAAATATCTAGGGCCTTTTTCTTTTGTAGAGAACATTGTACCAACTTGACTTCTAAGTCCTTTTCCTAAATCCTCTAGTCCAGCTCCAATAGGAAGTCCTCCCTCAGAAAAAGCAGACTGAGTACGTCCGTATACAATTTGTAAGAAAAGCTCACGCATAGCAGTATTAATTGCATCACAAACTAAGTCTGTATTTAATGCCTCTAATAATGTTTTCCCAGATAGAATTTCTGCTGCCATAGCTGCAGAGTGGGTCATGCCAGAACAGCCAATGGTTTCGATAAGAGCCTCTTCTATAATTCCTTCTTTAATATTAAGGGTAAGTTTGCATGCTCCTTGTTGTGGGGCGCACCAACCAATTCCATGAGTTAATCCAGAGATATCTTTAATTTCCTTGCTTCTAACCCATTTACCTTCTTCTGGTATTGGGGCAGGCCCGTGATTAGGACCCTTCTTTACAACACACATGTGTTGAACTTCGTGTGAATAAATCATAAAAAAACTTTATAGTTAATTAAATATTACCTTTTAAAATGTGTGCAAAGATAGTGTATTTTTATAATATAAACTCAGTAAAGGAGTATTTGTAATCAACTTGTAATTTTATTAACTTTGCATTTGCAATAAATATTAACATAAAAACAATCAAAAAACTAATTATGAGCCCTATCCACAAGACAAAAATTACTCCTACAATATTTATATTGATGGTAATATTTCTTATCTGTTCCAATCAGATGAATGCGCAAAAACCGCCATTAAATCATTCTGTTTATGATAATTGGAAAAGTATTAATGGCCTTAGAACTCATAATAATTCAGATTTAATATACTATAATATTATTCCTCAACAAGGAGATAATGCACTAGTACTTTATAATGCAAAGACTAAAAAACAGAGTACTTATCAAAGATTGTCCAATTTTAGCATTTCGGAAAATGGAGAAAAACTTGTTGCACTTATCAAACCTTTTTATAATCAAATAAGGCAGGCAAAGATAGATAAGAAAAAATCTGATGAAATGCCAAAAGATACATTAGTTATCATAGATATTAAAACCAATGATATTAAAAAGATAGCTCTTTATAAATCTCATAGTGTACCTTTAAAACTAAACAATTTTTTTGCCTACCAACTTAATATGCCTAAAGAAGAAAAAAAAGACGCTAAAGGGGCAAGTAAAAAGGCAGATACATTATCTAGAGATAGTTCTAAGGTAGATGTAAAACTTGCAAAAAAAGAAAGTAAGACAACAAAAGCAAAAGACGAAAAATTACTATATATAATGAACCTACACAACAATCTTGTAGACACTTTAAAGTATGTAGATAAATACTCTTTTGATCCTAGAGGAAACTATCTAAGCTACATAGTAAAACCCATAGAAAAAGATACTATAACAAAATATGGATTATATTTATATAATCTTAGGACTAAGCAAATTACAGAGGTTATAACTGCCCATAAAGATGCAAAGATAAGGCTGCCAGAATTTAATGAACAAGGGACAATGGCCTTTTATGCTAACACAGACACATCTAAAGCAGAAAAGAAAAATATAAATATATACCTATATAATATTGCAAAGCAAGAACTAACATTAATGGCATCAAATGCTTCTAAAGGATTAAAAGAAGGTTTAGTTATTAGCGAAAATACTAAGTTAAACTTTAGCAAAGATGGTAAACGTTTGTTTTTAGGAATAGCTCCTATTCCACTAGAAAAAGACACAACACTAGTAGAATTTGAACAGCCTCAGTTAGATATTTGGTCGTGGGATGCAGATTACAATCAACCTATGCAACTACTAAATAGAGAAAGGGATTTAAAACAAACATACACAGCCTATATTAACACATGTAAGCCTATGGAAATTATTCAATTGGGAGATAAAACAAATCCTAGAATTTATGTTCCAAAAGATAAAACTGCAGACTGGACCATAGTGCAAGATAATTCTAAGTATAGGATTCAAACTCAATGGAATATTGGAGAACTATATGATTTATATTTGTTAAATGTAAAGGATGGTAGCAAAAAGCTAATAGAGCAAAAATGCGAAATCTCTTGGAGTAATTTTTCTCCAGATGCTAATTATGTTCCTGGCTATAATTACAAAGATAGTTGTTGGTATGTACTAGATATAATTAATGCAACAATGAAAAATGTAAGTAAGAACATTAAAGCAAAGTTCTATGACGATGAAAACGATATGCCAGTTAAGGCAGGTAATTACGGAGCGGCAATGTGGTTAGAAGATAATTCTGCTTTTCTTATTCCCGATAAATATGATTATTGGAAAGTAGATCCAAAAGGAAAAATTGCAGCAGAAAATTTTACCGAATTTGTAGGAAGAAACAATAAAACAACTCTGGTATTAAATGATGTAATTAGAGATACATCTCTGTTTGGAAGCAACGCAATAAAATTAGACCAAGCAGTATTCTTTAGTTCTTTAAATAGGATAACAAAAGAAACTGGCCTTTACACAAAAGATATTAGAAATAAAAAGGCAAAAATAGCAAAACTAGTAGAAGGGCCATATACATACAAGAACTTTGTAGTTTCACTATCTAAAAAACCTACTTATATATTTACCAAAGGAAATTTTGAAATAGCAAATAACGTTTATCTGTCATCTGATAATTTTAAAACTCAAAATCAGCTATCTGATATTAACCCTCAGCAAAAAGAATATAATTGAAGAGCAGTAGAGTTATTTAATTGGACAACAGAGGACAAAATTGCTGCACAAGGCCTTTTATTAAAGGCAGAAGATTTTGACTCTAGTAAAAAATATCCAGTAATGATTTATTTTTATGAGAAATACTCAAACGATCTTTTTGCTCCACGCAGCCCAGCTCCAAGTAGGTCTACAGTAAATATTCCATACTTTGTAAGTAATGGTTATATTGTTTTTATTCCCGATATTTATTACTTTGATGGTCATCCTGGTAAATCTGCAATGCGTTCAATAATGCCTGCAGTGGAAAAACTAGAAAAAGATTACCCTTGGATAGATGCAAAAAATATGGCTATACAAGGCCAAAGTTGGGGAGGATATCAAGTTGCTTATATGATAACCCAAACAGATAAATTTAAGGCAGCAGGAGCAGGAGCACCTGTGGCAAATATGACGAGTGCTTATGGTGGAATACGTTGGGGATCTGGCATGACAAGACAGTTTCAGTATGAACAAACTCAAAGTAGAATAGGTAAAGACTTGTGGAAAGGTTTTGATTTATACATAGAAAACTCACCACTATTCTTTTTGCCAAATGTTACTACACCAGTACTAATAATGCATAATGATAAGGATGGTGCTGTTCCTTGGTACCAAGGCATTGAATTATTTACGGGTTTACGTAGGCTGGGTAAAGTAGCATGGTTGCTTCAGTATAACAATGAGGATCATAACCTAGTTGAAAGAAAAAATGCTAAAGATTTAAGTATAAGACTATCTCAATTCTTTGATCACTACCTAAAGGGTGCTCCTATGCCATCGTGGATGAAAAATGGAAGACCAGCAGTAGAAAAGGGGTTTAGCTTAGGATACTAAGCTAATAGTCTTAAAAAAATAATTATCTTAGCAAGTTTATAAATTTAAATAACAATACTTAAAAAAATAACATTGTATTTTAAACTATTATCAATTATGGCAGTTACGGGGGCACTGGCCTCTTGCGCCGGTTCTGTAAAAGATGCTGCACAGGATGAGCAGTTAATTCAAAAGACAAATATAGAGGTAAAAGATGGCCTATTTACTCCAGAGATTATGCATCAATTAGGCAAGGTAAGTGATCCTCAGGTATCTCCAGATGGCAAATCTATTCTTTATGGTGTAAGTTATACCAGTATAGAACAAAACAAAGGGAATAGAGAACTTTTTGTAATGAATATTGATGGTTCGGCTAATACACAAATTACTAAAACTCCAAAAAGTGAGGCAAATGCGCGTTGGATTGATGGAGGGGCTAGAATTGCTTATTTAAGAGGGGGACAAATTTTTGTTGCAGATTATTCTCAAGCAAAAATTAGCAATGAAAAGCAGATTAGTAATTTTATAGATGGTATAGATGGTTTTGAGTTGTCGCCTCTTGGAGATAAAATAATGTATATCAAGAACATCAAAGCTTGTATTACCCCAACAGATGTGTACCCAGATTTAAAAAAATCGTCGGGAAGAACAATTACTGGTCTTATGTACAGGCATTGGGATCATTTTGTTGAAACAATTCCTCATACCTTTGTAGCTTCTTTTAATGTAGATAAAATATCAGGAGCTAAAGAAGGAAATAGTTCTGTCATAGAGGGTGAGAAGGATATTCTTAATCAAGATGAGTCTGCTTTTGAGCTTCCAACTCTTCCTTTTGGTGGTTTAGAGCAACTTTCTTGGAGCCCAGACGGAACTCAGATTGCTTATTCTTGCAGAAAATTAAGCGGAAAAGATTATGCCTTTTCTACTAACTCATCTATATATTTATACAATGTAGAAACAGGAGAAAGCAAGAATCTTACTCCTGGAGTTCATGGCTACGATACCGATCCTTTATTTTCTAATGATGGTAAATCCTTAGCTTATATAAGTATGGAGAGAAATGGCTATGAGGCTGATAAAAAACGTCTTTTTGTAATAGATTTAGCTAATGGAGAAAAAAGAGAATTAACAACAGATTATAAATATAATGTAGAAACTATTACTTGGTCTGTAAATTCGGATAAGATTTATTTTAGTTCTTGTGTAAATGCTCTTACTGCTTTATTTGAAGTTGATGTAAATAAGAAATGCGGTAATCCTATTGTGGATAATCTTGGTACAGGTTCATTACCAGTGTCTTATGGCGAGGGTATTAGAAGGATTACAGATGATAATCTTTGGAATGACTTTGGCGGGGTAACAGTACTTAAATCTGCAGAAAGTAATGGAGAGCACTTAATTACAACAAATACTAGTATGCTTCGCCCTGCAGAAATTGTTTCTGTAGAGATAGCAAGTGGAGCTGTTAAAGAACTTAGTGCAGAAAATAAGAAAACCTTAGATAAGCTTAAAACACCAAAAATTGAACAAAGATGGCTGACTACTGTAGAAGATAAAAAAATGGAT
>CAXYUL010000085.1:0-7495 GCA_964292095.1 uncultured Bacteroidales bacterium
ATTTTCTGATGGCGCCGTATAATTTTATTCACGATCAGTTTTTGCGTGTTTTGCCGGCGGCAGTAATTTTTGCGATGGCATTCGGCGCGGGATTCGTTCGCAAAGATAAGGTGAAGAAAGAAAAGGCTAAGGCTTTAAAGTCTAAACAAAAAGAAAAAAATTGGTAATTAATAAGAGTAAAGAATAATATAATAAATATATAGGCGTATATGTGGTTTAATAGATTTTTTTGTGTGGCAATTTTTGTGTGTTGTTCACAACTAGGAATTGCGCAGCACAGTTTTACATTAGAATCTCCCAGGGTTGTAAGTAGTGGTGAGTTGTTTAAAGTTGTTTTTTCTTCTACTGGTAAGGTTGAGGAGTTTACGCAGCCAACTTTTTCTGGCTTAGAGATTGTTTCTGGTCCAGCTGCTGGTACTATTCAGGGGACAAATATCATAAATGGAAGGAGAACAGACTATTATCAGGTGACTTATACATATTTATTAAAAGCTAATTCTGCTAAAGAGGCTAAAATAGGAAGTGCTTCTGCTAAAATAGATGGTAAAACATATTCTTCGCAGCCTGTTAGTATAGAGATTGTGCCAGAAGGCGATAAGTCTTCTGGACAAGACATTGCTTCATCTACTCAGCAACAAGGAAGAGGAAATTCTTCTAAAGGGGCGATTAATGCCGATGATATTTTTTTAAAGATTAATATAAGTAAGGTCAAGGCTGTAAAGGGAGAGCCAATTATTGCAACTTTAAAGTTGTATTCTAATTTAGAAATTGTTGGTTTTGAGGATATTAAATTTCCTGTTTTTAATGGATTTTGGAGTCAAGAGATTGAGACTCCTCAAAATTTACGTTTTGAGAGGGAGAGGGTAGGAAATAAGATATATGGTGCAGCTTTGCTTAAAAAATATATATTATTGCCTCAGCAGTCGGGTGATCTTACTATAGATGCCGCAGAAATGATAGCTCAATTGAGAATTAAACTTTCGTCTGAGGGTTCTAGAGGCTTTTTTGATGATTTTTTTGATGAGTATCAAACAGTAAAAAAGAGAATATCTACTAAGCCTATAAAAATTAAAGTGGCTGCTTTGCCAGCAGGAGCCCCAGCTTCGTTTGGTGGAGGTGTTGGTAAGTTTAGTATGAGTATTAATTTGAGTAGAGATAGTGTTAAGAGTAATGAGGCATCAACTGTGATTGTTGAATTGTCGGGAAGCGGAAACCTTAATTTAATTGAGGCTCCTAAGTTAAGTTTACCAAAGGATTTTGAGGTTTATGATTTAAAGACTGCTAATAATTTTACTAATTCTTCTTCTGGTATTAATGGAAGAAAGAGTTTTGAGTTTCCTTTTATTCCTAGAAGTGAAGGTGATTTTAAAATTCCTCCTATAGAGTATAGCTATTATGATATTGCGGCTGGTAAGTATGTTACGTTAAAAACAGAGGAGCTGAATTTTAAGGTTACTAAGGGAGAGAGTGTTGCTGTTGGTTCTTTAGTTGGCGGATTGAGTAAGCAGGAGGTTGCAAATTTAGGCGATGATATTAGGTATATTGTTGTTGGTAGGTCTGCTTTAAAAGAGATTAATAGCTTTTATATTTTGTCGCCTTTGTATTTTGTGGTTCTTTTAGTTATTATTTTGTTTGGCGCTTTTGTGTATTATATGCTTAGGGAGCATTATAAGTTAAAGAGGGATATTAGGAGGACAAAGAGTAAGAAGGCTAATAAAATTGCTAAGAAGAGATTGTATCAGGCTCAGATTTATATGAAGGATAATTTAGTTTCTCCTTTTTACGAGGAGTTACATAAGGCTATGTTGGGTTATGTTGCTGATAAGTTGGGTATTCCTTTTGCCCAATTGCAGAAAGAGAATATTGCAGATGAGTTAATGGCTAAAGGTGTTGCTAAAGAGACTCTTGATGGGGTGATTACCTTGTTGGATGAGTGTGAGTTGGCTAGATATTCACAGCATAGTGTAGATATTAATATGCAGGATCATTATAGTAAATCTATAAATGTTATTTCTGCTTTAGAGGATAGTATTTAATAATTTTTAGAACTTAGAAAATATGAAACAATATATTTTTAGATATTTAACTTTAATATTGCTTGTGTGGCTTTTGGGTGTGAGCTCTAGCGTTTGTGCATCTAATTTAGATTCTCTTTGGATAAAGGCTAACGATGCTTATTCTATTTCTGAGTATAATAATGCTTTAACTTTATATGAGACTATAGAAAATTCTAATAAGGTTTCGGCTCCTTTGTATTACAATATGGGTAATACATATTTTAAGCTAAATAAAAAGGGCAAAGCTATTTTGTATTTTGAAAAAGCTTTAAAATTAGACCCTTCTAATAATGATATTAAGAAAAATTTAGAGTTGGCTAGGTTGCGTACTGTTGATAAGATTGATGTAATACCAGAGTTTATATTAACTACTTTGCTTAAAAATGTGAGAAACTCTTTGTCTTCTGATATGTGGGCTGTTACTACAGTTTTTTTACTTATTGTTACAATTTTATTGCTGTTATTGTATAAATTTGCTCCAAGTTCTAGGGCTAGAAAGTTTTCGTTTGCAGGAGCTATTTTAGTATTTCTATTTTTTATTGTGTCTTTTATTTTTTCTTTACAACTTAGAAATATTGCAATTGAGAGCGATTATGCTATAATATCGTCGGTTTCTAGTAGTGTTAAAAGTGCTCCAAATACATCTGAGAGTAGCCTTTTTATTTTACATGAGGGAACAAAGGTTGAGGTTTTAGAAACTGTTGGAACGTGGAGTAAGATTGAACTTTCTGATGGTAGACAGGGCTGGATGGAGAAGCAAGATTATCAAGTAATTTAGAATATTATGACTAGTAAACTTTCATTTACCGCTTTATTATTTTTACTGCTTTGTACGCAGTCATTTTCTAAAGGTGTGCAGATTAATAAAGAGAATAAAGCATTTTCTTTTGCCTTTTTGTCTGATATTCATATAGCTAATGATGCAAAAAGCGTAGAGGATATTACAGCTTGTGTTAATGATATTAATTCTTTGGCAGATATTAAGTTTGTAATTTTTGCTGGTGATATTACGGAATTTGGAAGTGACCAAGAGATTGAATTGGCAAAAAAAATATTTGATGGCTTAAATAAACCGTATTATGTTGTTGCAGGTAATCACGACTCTAAGTGGTCTGAGAGTGGCTGTAATACTTTTGCTAAAAAATTTGCTTATGAGAAGTTTAACTTTTCTTATAATGGAATTACTTTTATTGGAACTAATAGTGGACCAAATATGAGGATGGCGCCTGCTTTGGTACCTAGAGAGAGTATGGTTTGGTTAGATTCTTTATCTAGAGCTATAGATTCTAATGAGCCTGTTTTTTATGTTAATCATTATCCTTTAGATACTTCTGTTCTAAATTATAAGCAGGTTTTAACTGTGCTAAAGATGAATACTCAGCTAGTGTTAAATGGACATTGGCATCAGAATAGGTCTATGGTTTATGAGGGTATTCCTGCTGTTATTGGGCGTTCTTCTATGGCTGTGGGAAAGGAAGGACCGGGATATAATATAGTGAGTGTTAATAATTCTTGTGTTACTTTTAGTGAGAGAATAGTGTATAAAGAGAGCGATGGGCAAAAGAATGGCGGGCCAAAAACTAAAACTCCTTGGCATACCTTAAGAATGAGTAGGGGAAGGGCTTTTGTTGAGCCAAGTATTGTGGATAGTTCTGCATTTAATGTTAATTTGCAGTATAAAAATGTTAAAACAATATGGAGACATAATGATAATTCTGATATTGGAAGTGCTGCTGTAATGGGTGCAAATTATGTTGTTTACGCTAATACTAAAGGAGAAATTTTTGCTCTTAATGCAAATAATGGAGAGCAAATTTGGAAGTTTACTACAGGGGGGAAAGTATTTTCTAGCCCTATAATAGCACAAGATGGAAATGTGTTGCAACCCTATTCTAAGCTTAAAAGTGCGCAAGTAGTTGTGGGTTCTTCTGATGGTAATATTTATGCTCTTAATTTGATTGATGGAAAATTATTGTGGACTTATAAATGTAATAAGGCTGTTTTGGCATCGCCCCAGATTTATAATGGAAGGGTATTTATTGGCGCATCTGATGGAGTATTTAGGGCTTTGGATCTTAAGAGTGGAAAACTGCTCTGGGGACAAGATATTCTTAAGGGATTTGTAGAGTCTAAGGCTTTTGTTGATGATAAACAAGTTGTTGTTGGAGATTGGGCAAATGGATTGTATTCTTTTGATCCAAAAAGCGGTAGTTTGCAGTGGAAATTAGAAAATAGTGGTAGTAGAATGTTGTCTGCTGCTGCTGTTTGGCCGGTTAAGGCAAATGGTAAGATATTTTTTGTAACACCACAGCGTTATAGCTTTGCGATAGAGGCACAAACAGGTAAGCAGATATTTAAGGAGTATGGTGGTAGGGAGTCTATAGGCCTTTCTCCAGATAAGTCTATGTATTTTGTAAAGACAATGAAGGATACGCTTATAGCTTTTAGTACTAAGGATACTTTTGTTGATGGAGCTAATGTTAGACCAAAAAGGCTTTGGGCTGTGAATTGTAATTTTGGATATGAGATTGCTCCAAGTCCAATTACTTCTATTGCTGGTTTAGGAAAGGAGTTAAAGGGTTTGTTGTTTGTTCCTACAGATAAGGGGAATATATATGCTTTAAATGTTTCTGACGGTTCTATTTCTTGGCAGTATAAGATTTCTTATGCTCTTATCAATTATATTCAGCCAGTTAAAAAGGGAAAGTTGTTGATTAGTACTATGGATGGCGCTGTTGTGCTTATTGAGTATTAATATTGCCTTAGTTTATTTATTCCCATTTGTAGTTGTTATCTAGTTGAGCAATTTTAGATATTTCTATTATTCTGCTAGAGAAACTTTGTGCTAGCTTGTCTAACGTTTGTGCTTTGTGGTAGAATGATGGACATGCAGGAGCTATGATAGCTCCATTTTGTGTTAAACTTAGCATGTTTTTTAGGTGTATAGCGCTGTATGGCGTTTCGCGTGGGCATATTACAAGCGTTCTTCGCTCTTTTAGTTGCACATCTGCAATTCTACCTATAAGATCGTGTGATATTCCACAAGCTATCCTACCTAGAGTTCCCATAGAACATGGTAGTATAACCATAGCATCAAGTGTGTTTGAGCCAGATGCATATTTAAAGCTAAAATTAGAGTTGTTTATGAGTTGTACTTTTGTTTGCTTTTCTAAAAATAATTGTAGCTTTCCTATTTCGTCTTCCCAAACTGTTTTTGCCGTGTCTGTAAAAATTAGATAGAAGTTTAAATCGTTGTAAATGCTTTGTATTTGATTAATTTGTTCTATAAAACTTTTGGCATATATGGCCCCACTTGCTCCACTTACAGCTAGTAGTATATTTTTCATAAATTTAGTATATTAATAAATTGGCTCATACCACTACTTGCTTTGTCTTTTATTTGGTGATAGTTGTGGTAGTTTATGTGTATTTCTTGGGGGTCTATTAGATATATAGAGCAGGAGTCTTTTATGTAGTTAACTAGTCCTGCTGCTGGGTATACGTTTAGTGATGTACCTATAATTAGTAGTATGTCTGCTTTGCTTACGGCTTTTACTGCATCTGATAAGTAGGGTACACTTTCGCCAAACCATACTATGTGTGGCCTTAGTTGTCCTCCATCTGGTGCTAGGTCTCCTAGGTGAATATCGTTGTATCCTATGTTAATTAATTTGTCGGGAAAATTATAATAATCTGTATCTGAAAGCTTTGTACTCCTTGCTTTTGTAATTTCTCCGTGTAGGTGTATGATATTTGTGCTGCCACCTCTTTCGTGTAGGTTGTCTATGTTCTGAGTTGCAATTGTTACATTGTAGTGTTTTTCTAATTGTGCTATTAGGGTGTGAGCTAAATTTGGCTCGGCATTTTTAATTTCTGCTCGCCTGCTGTTGTAGAATTGGAGTACTAACTCTTTGTTTTTATGCCATCCGTCTATGCTGGCAACGTCTTCTACTTTGTAGTCTGCCCAAAGTCCATTGCTGTCTCTAAATGTTTTTAATCCACTTTCGGCACTAACTCCAGCTCCACTAAGAACTACTAAATTATTCATAATGAGTGTGTTTTATTCCTTTTCAAAAAAATAACGTTTAAACCATAGTTTAAAAAGGGGATCGGTAAATATAGCTTGTTTGTTTTTGTTGAATGTTATGATTTCTTTTTTTGTGAGGGCCTCTTTTAGTCTATTAACATTGGCAGATGAATTAAGTTTGTATTTATCTAAAATATCTGCAGAGCTAAATTTTTCTACGTCTTCTAGTATGGCCTTTAAAAAGCGTAATTGGTGTTTGCTTAGTCCAGATGCAATGTAGTGGTAGTGAAAATCGTATAAACTAATTAGCTGGAGTAGGGCTTGAGATATTATGCCATCGTTTAAGTAACCTTTTGTTAGTTCAAAGCAAATGGCAGATAGGTGTTGGGTGTACCAAGGGTCGCCGTCTACTGTTCTGTAAATTTCTTCTGCTAACTCTGGTTGAACTACTTTTCCTGCTTTTAAGAAGCTTTTAATTATGTAATCGCAAAAAAATTTTTCTTCTATTGGACTTACGTCTATTTCTGCTGCAAATTTGTAGAAATATTTTTTATTTTTAAATATTTCGTCCATTGCATTTTTCTTTTCTCCACTAATTATAAAATTAGTTTGGTTGAGCTTTTTAAAGTTTTTTTCTAGTAGTGATAGTATTTTGTGTGGGTCTTCGAAAAGAAGAAAATCTTGAAAGTGTTCAAAGTAGATAACTATTCTTGTGCTGTAATCTTCTGCAAATTTGTCTGTTAGGGCTATTAGCTCTTCTATTTGAGCTACACTTAGTAGTTCTTTGCTTGTGTAAGTTAGCTTTATTTGAGATTTTACAGATTCGTCTACTATGTATGGAATATTAGGTAGGTATTTTTTTAATAAATTGTTCCATTGTGTTGCAGATGTGGCAAAGGATGCAAATATCTCGTTGGTGTATCGTATAAAGAATGCCTCTATGCATCTAATATTAAACATATTTATGTTGCATAGTGTAAAATTTAGACTTTCTCTTTTTAGTTTGTCTAGCGAATTGTAAATAATAGATCTTTTTCCAATTTTAGGAGGGCCGTATATTAAGATATTGTTTCTTTCTCTTAGAAGGGTGCAAAACGCTAAAAGTTCTTTATTTCTACCAATAAAGGAGCTTCCGTATACGGAATTGGTATATTCAAACGGTACATCCATAGGTCGTAATTTTGTTTAGTGTACGCTAATGTAAGAATTTTATTATTGTAACAAAAAAGTTTCTTATTTTTTTGTTTATATATTTTGTTGTTAGAATAAAAAGTGCTACTTTTGTAGTCCAAAAACTATTAAGAAGTAGATAAGCTATTGAATAAGAGTTAATTATGCATTAACCGCTTACTATTTAAACCATAAAAAAAAATTTTATGTAGGCAATTGTAGATATTGCTGGACAACAATT
>CAXYUL010000086.1:0-7491 GCA_964292095.1 uncultured Bacteroidales bacterium
AATCTATAAATCTCCCTTCCGATGTATTTACTCTATACCAATCCCCCCAATCGGCAAGTAAAACATATATTTGACAAAAATCTGGCTGTCCACTTAAATAAGAATATTTTGAGCTAGTTTTATTAATTGTAGCAGGCTTATAACTGTAATAACCTTGCAAACTTAGTGGCCTACATGTATATGGCCTCCCAAAAAACAGCTCTGCTCCAGAAGTTCCTATAGTTTTATTGTATTGGCCTAAGTATAAGCTTCCTGCTGCTAAGACGCCAAATACGGCTTTTGACTCTAGCTTTGCTGCATTCTTTCCATCGCCACTAACTGCAACTTGGGTTGTTGGAGCTGTTGGATTAACTTCCGACAAGGTATTAGCGCCTTTATTTCCAGAATCCCACCAAAAATTAGAAGAATTTTCGTTTGGAAAATAATGCTTTCCTTCTTTGTACCAATTATCTAAGCTCATATTTGGTATTTGATCTGCTTTTTGAGTTGTAAAAGAAAGTTCACTAGATACATCTTTATTAGAAAGTGTCCTAAATAAATAAGCTGTATTTGCCTGTAATCCAGTAATCTTAACTTTAAATTTATTATTTGTTATCTCAAAGCCAGTTGTAACCTTGGTCCAAGTTGATTCAGAGGCCTTCTTATACTCAACAGCTAATCCCTCTGGTTGCTGTGTAGTATTCCATTGTCCTAGTAAGAAAGCATGTTTTGCCCATGGATCTGCACTCAAAGGGGTAGTTTCTACCGCAGGACCTACTGTAAACTTAAGATCGGCACTTAGCGATTGAGATTGATTATCTACTGTGGTAATATGTATAGAATAATCCCCTAACGGTAATTTAGAAATTATATTTCCAAATTGTAGTGCAGAAGAAAGCGAAGAGGCAAGTACATTAGTCCATGTAATTCCTGCTGCATTAATTGTAGCTTTAAGGCTAGGGTCTAATTTAACTATCTCAAATGAATAAGGAATTCCTGCATTTGACATTGCTAAAATATTATGGCTTATGGTCATCGTTTGTAACCCAGCCTTTGTAGTAACATTTACATTACAAGGTTTAAGCGAACCAGATGCAATATATAAAATATCATTTAAATCAAAGCCATCACCAGAATAACTAGGCTTAGCCTTTTTATTAAGATTAACAGAAATATCATGAATTTGCTCGTTAGTTGTTGGGTCTACACCAACCGAAACATCTATTCCAGAATTGCTTGGATCATCAGATAATTTAAACTTAAGCTTATAATGTTCTCTTGGTTTTACATCATTAATAGTACCTTTTAAGCCATCACTAAAAATAACATCATTGTTATTTACCAAATACATGTTCCAATTTAGCACTCCTGTACAATTAAAATATCCCTCTTTATCTATAGATCCATTATCTGAACTATAAATTAAAGTACCATTATTTTTTGTATTTGATATTGTAATAACACATTCTTTAAAGTTTTCTGTTACCGAAGGGTCTAATTGAACTGTAACCTTAACATTAGCTAAGGTACAAACTACATTAGCACTTCCTGTAGATCCACTTTGAACTACAAATTCTGTATTTCCCTTATAAAATGGTTTAGCAAACCCAGCTTCTATAGACTCTCCTGTGCTAGCCTCTAGCGAATACTTTCCTGCTTTTAATTTAAGCGGTTCAGTTTCTAATACTCTATGGTCTGCGTATGTCTTTACTATTACTCCTTCTGAATTTAGTACTTTAACACTAAAAATAGGGTCCATGGTTTTTGTCTTTTCTACGGCACTATTATCTTCTTTAAATGAGAATTTATAATATCCAAAATTATCTTTAAATGGATTTGATTCTTTCCCACAAGAAGATAAAACAATGCTAAAGAAAAAAACAAGTAGTATGTTATATGTGTATTTCATGTTAGTTCTAGTATTACTATTTACATCTATCTATTAATTCATTTTACGAATAATAGTGAGTGTTTTAGTAGTAGTTTTACCTTCACTATCTACTACTGTTATAATAAATTTATGTGTCTGTGATGATCCATCCTCTGGAGCTGCTATTAAGCCCATAAATGATCCAATAGAAAATGAATAAGTAGTTTTTCCTTTAACTGGGTCGTCTGCCTTTATTAAGCCCAATTCAGCTAACATTGATTTTAACGTTTCACCAGCTTGGTCATTTGTAAAATTAGCTAAATCAAATGTTGTTGGCATTCCTACTGCTCCTAAAAATTCATCTGTAAGATATGGAGAATCAATTTTTACAACTAAAGATTGTATAGTCTTACCGTTTAGTGTAGCAACTGTTGCCTCTACAACTGGCGAAGCTTCTGCTTGCGCATTTGTTAAAGTTAGAGGGCTATCTATTCCTGCGGTTGCACTAATGGTAGGAAGATACTCATCTACTGGATCTGGATCTGGATTTGGATCTGGATCTGGATTTGGATTTGGATCTTCTCCATCTATAACAATATCGTGTAATCTATCATTTACTGTAACATCTATTTTAATATCAAAATCGCCCATACTTACATCTCCAGTTTCTTGAGCATCAAATTTGATGATATGATGATCCTTTGCAGCAACATTCGTAATTTCTATTGTATGAGTTACCTCAACACCATCTAAAGCCCTTTTAGCAATTAAATGTACGCTTAAAGGAGCAACCTTAAAATATCCACTCTGTCCAGCATCTACTTGCGTTTTAGTAAAATCTAATATTCCTTTTCCATTAGTTATAGTTATAACATAATCATCCTTTAACTCTCTCTTAAAATTATCTGTACACATAACTGTAACTTTCATATTAGCCAATGTGCACATAAGGTTTATAGAATTAACCTTTCCAACCTCTAAGGTAAAATTCTTAGAGCCAAAATAAATAGGTTGACTAAAAGCTGCCTCTTTATCCTCTACTGAACCAGCCTCCATTGTATATTCACCTGCATCAATCTCTACAATATTTGGCATTTCAGAATATTTATTATATGTTTTTACTATCTGAGTTCCTTTCTTAATTAAAACTTTAAAATCTGCAGCACTTGTAGGCTCTGCTTTTGTTTGATATTCCCCGTTAGGAGTAAGCTTGAGTTCTACCCCAGCCTTGCCATCCCTAATAGTAGTGGTATTACTGCGCTTTTCCTTGTTGCAAGCTAGCATTATAAGCGCAAAAGACGTAACAACCAATAAAAACTTTTTCATATCTAATATATTTTTTTTTCTATTTAAACATCTTAATAATTAAGAATTACGTTATCTACTTTTAATACGCTCCCAACAATTCTATCCCTAACAAAAGGTGTTAAAGAATAGCTACCAGAAACTCTTGTCATATTTGCAATATTTGTTTGATAACCCGATTGAAAGAACACAACAATTGATGCCGCTTTCACCTTTTTATTAGTATAATTAAAAGCTAATTTTCTATTTACATAATCTGCCTGTCCACTAGAATTATAATCCCCAGTAGAGGCAATTTCGTTACCAAGTGAGTCATATAATTTTGCATAAATTAAGCAATTATCACCCCCTGTACAAGCTGCGTATTTAAAATCAAATGAAATACTAACTGGTCTAGAATCATGTGCTATCCCTAATTTGTATTTATCCATCTCCTTATCAAAGGTTCCAGTAAACAAATAGCCAATATATGCTGTTCCATTATCTCTAGTATAACTATACACCTCGTCTCTAGACCACGAGCCACCAACAGATTTATTATAAAAGGCCAAAGTAGAAATTTCTGCTGCCTTAGTTCCCTCTGTTTTATCTTCTGTAGAAACAGTTCCAGAACACCATCTCCAATTAACCCCATAATTGCCAATACCCGAAGCTCCATCTGCTCCATTGGTAGTCTTTTCATTTCTTGTACTCCAAGAACTTACATAATCGCAATAAATAGCTCCACTAAATGTACCATTTCCACCATATAATTTAGTGCTAGTCCATGTTTCCATATTTCCATTTTCTAAAGCTTGAGCAGCCTCTGTACTAGAAGAAACAATGTCAGTAACAATATTCCATGATTTATAATTTGCTCTAAAGTTATATGTTGTAGCTGGGCTTAAAGCATTAATCTTTAAAACATATTTATTTTCGTCTTTGCTTTCTACAGTAAAATTTGTACTGGCCCAACCAGAGCCATTATCACGTTCTATCCTTATGGAATCTATAGGTACATTTGTAGAAATTCCCATATAAGCAAACTTAGACCACATATCATATGTATTAAGTGGAGAAATACTTAAATTTGCTTTAATGGCTTTAAATGACATAGATTTTTCGCTCGATTGTTGGCCATAAACATCTTTAACAATAAGAGAAACTTTGATTATTTCACCACCCTCAGAGCTAGCTAGTAATTTAGAAACTCCACTTAGGTCTATCACGGCATCTTTTTTATACTGCATATCGGATGTCCAAACAACGCCATCACGCTTAAGAATTTCTGAATCTTTAAAACTAAGAGTTGCAAAATCAATTTGCGAAGGCCAACCTCTATCTATTAAAATAGGTGATTCCACTTTCATTACAGCAGATTCTATGCTTCCCGATGCAGTTAAATTAAACTTTACATTAGAACCAACCCCTTCTATAAATTCTACAGGAGTAGAATTGTCGGGAAGAGTAGTAGAAACAGAAGGAGCACCCCTAGGACGCATTAGTCCAGGAATTATATAGTCTTTCTCTTTATCATCCGTTTCTGTGTTGATGCTAAATTTGGTGGAGATTTCATAGCTAGCTTCTCCAGCCGAGTTAATTTGTACTGTAACATAATCGTTTGGCGCACAATCTAATGGATTAGCTATATAGACACGCTCCACCCCAGATTTATCTTTTAGATATATTTTGAATCTAAGAGTACCTGCAGGAATATAAGCACTTCTTGTTTCATCTTTTGCAAAAAATAAAGTATCCTTAAACTGTGCTCTATATACCTTTACGTTATAGTCTGAGTACATATTAGTTAAAATATCTCCCCATTTAATTTTAACTTTAACATTTGCCATTTTACAAATTACAGAAAGTTGCTTAGATTTTTGACCTTCAACAGTAAAATAATTTGAGCCTGCAAAATATAGCGCGTCAAAACCGGTAGCGCTAGAGTCTCCATAATAAGCTTTTAATCTATAATTTCCTACATTAAATCTTATTTTGGTATCTTTCATTTGAGAATACTTATCCCATTTTTTTACCCTAACACCAGCACTATTGTAAATTTCAATAGTGAAATCATTTACATCCAAGTTACTAGCATCTGCCTTTACAAGAGCCGGCCTATCAACTGCCGAGAGTAGAAATTCTTCAGTTCCCTCCTCTTTCTGCAACGGTTGTTCTCTATCATTTTTTTCATAATTAAACTTGTCTTTTCCACAAGAAACTAACAATAAAACAGTAGATAGTAACAATAAAATTACGTTTTTCTTACTCATAGTTATCAATTTTTACCAATATCTATTTTAGCAATAAATAAATCATCTAGCGTGCAAAGGTATATTTTTTTTTTATTTCTCAAAAAAAATAGCGTAAATTATTGAATATCTTTAATATTATTTGTAGTTATTTGGCTTTTTGCTATCTTTGCGCCCAAATTTTTAGAAGCCCTTATTTTGTAGTGTATTAGAATACCATAGATAGTAGATATATACAAACTGAAATATTAAAACCACTAAATAAAATAATAAAATAAAGACATGGCGTTTACAAACAATGTGATGATTGTTAGACACGGTTTATTGGCTAAGCTAATAAAATTGTGGAAAGAGAACAAGATAGAAGAAGAAATTGACCGTTTACCAATTAAATTAACTCCAAGAAAATCAAAAGTTAAAGGACGTTGTTGCGTTCATAAAGAAAGAGCTGTTTGGAAATATAAATCACTCCCGCTTTTAGGATATGATATGAGCGATGAAACTGATGAGTTATTACCTTTATCTTATTATGCTAAAAAAGCAGTACGTAGAACTGGTATAGAAAAAGAGAACATTATGTGTGTAATAGATGAGGCTTGCTCATCTTGCGTTCAAACAAATTACGAGGTTACAAATTTATGTAGGGGTTGCGTTGCTCGTAGCTGCTATATGAACTGTCCAAAGGGATCTATTAGATTTAACAATAATGGTCAAGCAGAAATTAATCATGATACCTGCATTAGTTGTGGAAAATGTCAACAAAGTTGCCCATACCATGCAATTGTATATATTCCTGTACCTTGCGAAGAAGTTTGCCCTGTAAAGGCTATTACCAAAGATGAATATGGTATAGAGCATATAGATGAAAAGAAATGTATCTACTGCGGTAAATGTTTAAATGCCTGCCCTTTTGGAGCAATATTTGAAATTTCTCAAATGTTTGATATACTTCAAAGTATAAGAAATGGAGAGCAAGTTGTAGCAATGGTTGCCCCAGCAATTCTAGGACAATATAACGTTCCAATAGAAAAAATATATGGTGCCTTAAAAGAAGTAGGATTTACAGACGTTATAGAGGTAGCAAGAGGTGCAATGGAAACAACAAAGAACGAAGGCCATGAGCTTTTAGAAAAAATAGAAGAAGGCCAAGCATTTATGACTACAAGTTGCTGCCCATCATACATTCAATTAGCACGTAAGCATATTCCAGAAATTGTCAAATACATCTCTACAACAGGTTCACCTATGTATTATACAGCACAAATTGCAAAAGCAAAATATCCAAAAGCTAAAACTGTATTTGTTGGTCCATGCGTTGGTAAAAGAAAAGAGGCAAGAGAGAATCCTAATGTAGATTACGTACTTACTTTTGAAGAAATAGGGTCTTTATTAGTTGGATTTGATATAGATTTTGAAAAAGTAGTACCTTATTCGCCTAGCGAGGGAAAGGCAGATAAAGAGTCGTACGCATACGCTAAGAGTTCTGGAGTTACAGAAGCCGTAAAAAAACACCTTGGTATAACTGACCTAAAGGCTATTCAAATAGCAAACCTAAATAAAAAGAACATTGGAGCGCTTAAAATATATGCTAAAACTGGAAAAGTTCCCGCTCAATTTATAGAGGTAATGGCTTGTGAGGGTGGTTGCGCTACAGGACCATGTATTTATACCGATAAAATTTCTTCTCTAAAGCAATTAGAGACAGAACTTACAAAAATGTAAAAACAACAAAACAAAAGACGTAAATAAAATTACGTAAAATATCTTTTTAAAACAAGATGACTAAAAGTTTTAGGAACTTTTTAGCCATCTTGTTTTTTATTTAAATATTTTTATATCTTTGCACGGTAAATAGATATAATGAAAAAGCAAAATTCAAATAATTTTCTAAATATCCACACATCTTACAAGATGAGTGTTTTTTTTGCTTGTATGTCTATGATGTCTATGCGAATGCATCGCTAAGATGCTCTTATATATCCTATAGAGGGATTAATATTTTGGAAATATAGCCCTCACATTTACACAATTATTATATATAGTTTACTCATTTACTTGGCTTAACATTTTTAAGTTAGGATAAATGTATCTAATTTTTTCGTAAAT
>CAXYUL010000087.1:0-7415 GCA_964292095.1 uncultured Bacteroidales bacterium
ACCATGACACATAGGACATTTTTCATTTACTTGAATCTCTGTTGCAGGCCTAACTCTTTGTCTAGTAATTTGCATAAGACCAAACTTAGTAAGTGGGAGCACATTATGCTTAGCTCTATCGCCAGCAAGTAAATCTTGCATCTGCTTAAATAATTTCTGTTTATTTTCATTGCTATCCATATCAATGAAATCAACTATAATTATACCACCCATATCCCTCAATTTAAGTTGACGGGCAATTTCGTCTGCAGCATGCATATTTACTTCAAAAGCATTTTGCTCTTGATCTACTCCACTTTTTGCTCTAATTCCACTATTTACATCCACAACATGAAGTGCTTCGGTATGTTCAATAACAATATAAGCACCTTGTTTAATTGGAACAACTTTACCAAAAGCTCCCTTAATTTGTTTATTTATCTCGTAATAATCAAATATTGGAACATCTCCATTATATAATTTTACAATTTTTTCTTGTTCTGGAGCTATTTTTGAAACATAGTCTTTAATTTCTTCAAAAACCTCGCTATCGTTTACATATATATTAGAAAACGAATCGTTTAGTAAGTCTCTTAAAATAGTTGTAGTTCTACTATTTTCTGTAAAAAGTAATTGTGGAACTTTCTTAGTTTTAAGTTTTACCCAACAATCCTCCCATTTCTTTACCAACATTCTTAGTTCAGCATCTAAAACAGCAGCTCTTTTACTTTCGGCCGCAGTTCGTATTATTATGCCGTAATTTGGTGGTAAGATTGAATAAACTAGTCTCTCCAATCTTTTTCGTTCATCTTTTGTAGATATTTTTTGTGAAATACTTACTTTGTCGGCAAATGGGAGTAGTACAACATTTCTTCCTGCAATTGAAATTTCTGCAGTTAATCTAGAACCCTTTGTAGAAATTGGTTCTTTTACTATCTGAACTATTATTGGCTGGTTTACCTCTAAAACATCTGCAATCTTCCCTTCCTTTTCCAATATAGGTCCTATTTTTAAATTAGAGTAGAAATTCTTTACATCCCTATTGGGATTGAGTTGTTTTGCAAAATAATCAAATGATTTAAAATTAAGGCCCAAATCTAAATAATGAATAAAAGCATCTTTATCATCACCTATATCTACGAAAGCAGCATTTAAGGCTGGCATTATCTTTTTTACCCTTCCTAAATACACATCTCCTACAGAGAACGTACCATTATTTTGCTCCTTGTTTAACTCTATCAACTTATGATTTTCCAATAAAGCTATTGAAATATCTGTTGAGTTTACATCTATAATTAAATCCTTCTCCATCTATATAATCTACTCAGTTACATAACTTAAAACTTTAAAGGCGATGTCCTGAAAAAGAACACCGCCATTAAATTCCTATGGACATTGTGCTACTTACGCTTTTTATGTCTATTCTTGCGTAAACGTTTTTTACGTTTGTGCGTAGCCATTTTATGTCTCTTCCTTTTTTTTCCGCTTGGCATAATTTATTAAATTAAAATATTAATGGTTTACTTTGAATTGTTCTTAACTTTTGCCATGTACACTTTGGCAGGTTTGAATGATGGTATATTGTGCTCTGGAATAATCAAAGTAGTATTTTTTGAAATATTTCTTGCTGTCTTTGTAGCACGCTTCTTTACCACGAAGCTACCAAACCCGCGTAGATATACGTTCTTATCTTTAGCAAGAGAATCTTTAATACTCTCCATAAAGCACTCGATTAAATTCTGAACAGCAATCTTTTCCATCCCGGTTGCTTTTGCAACATCATTTACGATATCAGCTTTAGTCATAATTATAAAAAAATTAAAAGGTTAGTTGATTTTTATTAGGACGGCAAAATTATGGTAATTTTTTCAATTATCATAATGATTATCAAATTTTTCTTGTTTTTTTTTTGTTTTAAGCCTTTTTCTTTTGCAATTGGGATATTTAATGTACTTTTGAAACATTATTTAAAAGATGAGAAAATATATCCTAGCCATAATTTGCTTATTTATAGCATTTAATAATATACTTGCACAAAACTGCTGTATTTCAAATATTTACGTATCGGGAAACAAAGTTACTAAAGATAATATAATTTATAGGGAGCTCCCTTTTTCAGTTGGCAATGTATTTACCGTAAGTGAATTAGAAGATAAAATTAGAATTGCCACAGAAAATTTAAATAATATGTCCTTATTTAATTTTGTTAGCATTACTTACGAAAAAGATAGTCTAAATTGTATTATAGAAGAGCAATTAATTAGTTCAAAGGTAATTGACAAAGAGTATAGCTGTAACGTTTCTAAAAATAAACAGTCTTATAATATAAAAATTAAGGTAGACGAGAGATGGTATTATTGGCCACATTTAAGCCTAATATTTGAAGATAGAAATATGAGTTCGTGGCTACACAATATGGATTTTAAGAGAATTACACTTGGTGTAGGTGTTATAGCAGAAAACTTTTTGGGGCTAAATAATAAAATAAGTTTATACACTACAATGGGATTTGAAAAAGGTATTAACTTTTCATATAATAATATTGCCCTTGATAAAGATAGAAAACATTATATAGGCATTGAACTTAAATATAATTTAAATAGAACATCTAATTATGCGTCATCTAATAATAAACCAGATTATGCAAAAAGCAATAGTAAATATATGGAGAGAGCCTTAATTGGCAGGATTAATTACACATACAGGCCACATATAAGAACCAAACATACAATTAACTTGGTATACAACACATCTCAAATTAATGATACATTATTGCTTCTAAATCCTAATTATTGGGGAACATATTTAAATATTTCACATGGTATAACATTAAAATACACATACTCATATGAACAACGAGATTTAGTAATATACCCTACAAAGGGATACTATTTTAGAGCTTCTGCAGAAACGTTTAAGGCACTAAATTATAAGTTTTTTAACACTAAAATTAATGGAAATTATCAATATTACTTACCTTTGAGTAAGAGATGGTTTTACAATATAGATTTAAAACTTGGGCTGTCATTTAAAACAAACGAAGCCTATGTATATGATAAAGCCATAGGTTATGAAGATGTAAACATTAAAGGATATGAGCTGTATATAATTGATGGACAACATTATGCAACCTTAAGTAATAGCATTAGATTTTTAATTTTACCAAAAAAGACAGTCACAATTAATTGGCTAAATTGGCTATCTAAATTTAATAAAATACACTTTACTATTTATGGACGGCGCATAGTAGATATGGGTTATGCTTATAACAATAATCCACAAGCAACAAACTCATATGCAAATACATTTCTACTTGGAACTGGTTTAGGATTTGATATTCTTACTTATTACGACATAATTTTGAGTGCAGGATACGTTGTAAACAAAAGCGGACACAATAATTTTATTTTTAGCATTAAAACCCCACTCTTTTAAGCCTACTCACTTATGGCATAAAGATTGACTATTTGCTAAAACCTAATAATTGAATTACATAAGGCTATATAGCTGACAAAATGACATTAAAACAATAAAAAATATAATGAAGACTCTGAAACTAAGACTGAATCAAATTGAGAATGGAGATTTAAACATTGTACCAATTATGAGTATAGAGGGGAAGTCAAATTTAGATGAAATTGAAGTTCCACAAACACTACCTATATTAACGCTAAGAGATGCTGTACTCTTTCCTGGAACCATTTTACCTATTACAATAGGCAGAGATAAATCTAAGAAACTTATTAAGGCCCTATACAAATCAACTAAGATTATTGGCACAGTAGCACAAAAAGAAAACAATGTAGAAGAGCCATTAAGAGAAGACTTATTTGATATAGGAACATCTGCAACTATTCTTAAAACAATAGAAATGCCAGATGGAAGCATTACTGCAATACTACAGGGAATAAAGCGATTTAAGCTAAAAGAAATAATCTCATATAACCCATATCTTTTAGGTACAATTGAGCCACTAATAGATACTCTTCCCGACAAAAATGATAAAGATACAGAAGCAATTTTAGAATCTATAAGAGATGCTGCAATGTATATAGTAAAGTTGAGCCCCCATCTTCCACAAGAGGCTGGCTTTGCTATAAAGAACATAGAAAGCTGCGAATTTTTGACTAATTTTATAGCATCTGGATTAGATAGCGAGCAGCCGATAGACAAGATGGCACTACTTGAAGAAGGAAATGTTAAAGCCAGAGCTTACAAGCTTTTAGAGCTACTAAATAAGCAAATAGAGATTTTAAAAATTAAAGATGATATTCAACAAAAGGTTAAGAGCGAGATAGATCAACAACAAAGAGAATATTATTTAAATAATCAATTAAAGACCATTCAACAAGAACTTGGAATGGGTGGTAATGGTCAAGATTTAAGCGAACTAATAGAAAAGTCCAAAACTAAACAATGGGGAAAAGAGATAGAAGAGTTATTTAATAAAGAACTCTCAAAATTAGAAAAAACTAACATTAATTCGCCAGAATATAATATTCAATTTAATTATGTTCAGTTTTTATTAGATTTACCCTGGGAATATCATTCTACAGATAACTTAGACCTTAAAAATGCTCAAAAAGTACTTGATAAAGATCACTATGGTCTAGAAAAAGTAAAAGAAAGAATAATAGAATACCTTGCTGTATTAAAGCTTAAAGGAGATATAAAATCTCCAATCTTATGCTTATATGGTCCTCCAGGAGTTGGTAAAACATCATTAGGGAAATCTGTGGCTAAGGCATTAGGTAGACAATACGAAAGAATATCATTAGGCGGTTTGCATCATGAGGCGGAGATTAGAGGGCATAGGGGAACATACATTGGAGCTATGGAAGGGAGAATATTACATGCAATAAAAAAAGCTAAAACATCTAACCCAGTAATAGTACTTGATGAGATTGATAAAATAAGTGCAGATTACAAGGGAGATCCAGCATCGGCATTATTAGAAGTATTAGATCCCGAGCAGAATTCTACATTTCACGATAATTATTTAGATATAGATTACGATCTTTCTAAAGTTCTATTTATTACAACGGCAAATAATGTTAGTACTATACATCCTGCTCTAAAAGATAGGATGGAAATGATACAAGTAAGCGGATATCTTGCAGAAGAAAAATATCATATAGCAAAAGATTATCTCATTCCTAAGCAAAGAGAAGCTCATGGCTTAAATAATCAAAATTTTAAAATTAATAAGCTAGGCATAGAAACCATTATAGATAAATATACTAGAGAATCGGGGGTACGTGGTTTAGACAAACAAATAGCAAAAATAGCAAGGAATATAGCTAAACAAATAGCTTTAGATGAAGCTAGTCCAAAACAAGTTACCAATACAGAGGTAGAAAAAATTTTAGGCTTGCCAACTAATAATCATGATATGCAAAAAGGTAATGAGGCCCCTGGCGTTGTTACTGGATTAGCTTGGACAGAAATGGGTGGAGAAATATTGTTTGTAGAGTGCAGTCTAAGCGAAGGCGGTAAGGGATTATTAACATCAACAGGTAATTTGGGAGATGTAATGAAAGAATCTACAATGATTGCTTATCAGTTTATAAAGGCAAATCCAAAATTATTAAATCTTAAGCCAGAAGACATACAAAATAAGGATGTTCATATTCACGTTCCAGAAGGCGCTATCCCAAAAGATGGCCCATCTGCCGGCATAACAATGGTAAGTGCCATGGCTTCTGCTTTTACAGGTAAAAAAGTAATTCCTTCTTTAGCTATGACTGGCGAGATGACACTAAGAGGTAAAGTTCTTCCTGTTGGAGGAATAAAAGAAAAAATACTAGCAGCAAAAAGGGCTGGTATTAAGACTATAGTTTTAAGTGAAGAAAACGAAAGAGATATTAAAGAAATTAAGGACATATATGTAGATGGTCTAACATTTAAATATGTTAAAACTATAGAAGAAGTACTAAAGTATATTTTTAATTAAAATAGTTAGAATGCCAGAGGTAATAATTCAAGAGCAATGGAAAGAACTTCTAAAAGAAGAATTTAGTAAAGATTACTTTATTAAACTTGTTGATTATATTAAACAAGAGAAAAATAAAGGATATACAATCTATCCTAAAGGTAAGTTAATTTTCAATGCTTTTGAACTAACACCTTTTGACAAGGTTAAGGTAGTAATTTTAGGACAGGACCCCTATCATGGGGTAAATCAAGCTCACGGACTATCATTTTCTGTTCAAGACGGAGTAACGCCACCTTCATCTCTTAAAAACATCTATAAAGAAATTGAGAACGATCTTAACATTAAAATAGGTAATAGCGGAAATCTAGAGCCATGGGCTAAACAAGGAGTCTTACTACTTAACTCTTCCTTAACAGTAAGAGCATCAGAGGCTGCCTCTCACAGTAAAATAGGTTGGGAAATTTTTACAGATTCTATTATTAAAATTCTTTCCAGTAAAAAAGAAAACTTAGTTTTCCTATTATGGGGTAACTTTGCAAAAGCTAAAAGTATACTTATTGATAACAAAAAACACCTTATTTTAGAAGCCGCACACCCATCTCCTTTAGCAAGGGGAGCTTTTTTTGGGTGCCGACATTTTTCTAAATGCAATAATTATTTAATTAGCAAAGGACTATCCCCTATTGATTGGAGCATATAAAGACAACATTCTTAATAATTATTGGTGCCACATATCGCCGGCGTAAGTAGATCTAGTCATTGGCTCCTTCTCATTTGAAACATATCTAAACATTTCCTTAGAGCTATATACTTTTGTAAGATCATACTCCCTTCCATTAATCTTTATAATTTTATAAATCAGACGTATTCCATGGCTATAATCTACATAAGTATTAATATGAACATTATTAGATGGTTGAATATGTTTTCCATTTGAATAATGCCAACCATAAATTGTAACATGATTAGGCCTTAAACTATCTGTAACTTTAGATGTTAAAATTACATCTTTCTTTAAACCACTAATAAGCTGTCCAAATTTATATCCTTTTGCTTTAAATAAAGCATTAATTGCATTATTACTATCTTCAAAAGCTATTGGATATGTATTTCTATCTCCTTTTGGTCTAAATGGGAATGGTTCTATAGATCCCTCAGATGCTTTAGCTATAATATCAACCAAAAACTCGCTCGGCAGGGTACAATTTAGCGAATCTGCAATTAATTGTGCTGTAAGCGGACCCATTGGCATACGAATAAAATCCTTATCGCTTCCAATGGCTAAATAATCTGGCAGGCAATAAAGTTCAACTTTAACTTTATTGTGTTCTCCGCAAAAGTACCTAATGCATTTAAACTGTCTTAAGAAATTTGGAATATTACCTTTTAAAATTTCTCTATAAATTTCCTCTTCTGCTTGTATAGATGAAAGATTTTCAATTTTCTTAATAAATTCACTTCCTTCTATCATATTAGTATCCCTCTGCTTAACATTAAGTAG
>CAXYUL010000088.1:0-7397 GCA_964292095.1 uncultured Bacteroidales bacterium
AGCATAGTCATATCGCTTGGCAACTCACTCTCTGCAAAAATATGTTTCTTTGTAATAGGATGCTCAAAGCCTAAAGTTTTAGCATGAAGCGCTTGCCTTGGCATAATCTCAAAACAATTATCAATAAACTGTTTATACTTACTATAAATTGTTCCGCTTAAAATTCTATCTCCTCCATATCTATCATCATTAAAAAGCGGATGTCCAATATGATTCATATGCACTCTTATCTGGTGAGTTCTACCTGTTTCTAACTGGCACTCCACAACAGTAACATAGCCAAACCTCTCCAATACTTTATAATGAGTAACGGCATGCTTACCATAATTTGGGTCATCAAACACCTTAAAGCACATTCTATCATTAGGATCTCTACCTATATTTCCAATAATTGTTCCCTCATCATCCTTTACATTTCCCCACACCACAGCCACATATTTACGCTCTATGCTATGATCAAAAAACTGCTTAGCCAAAAGTAATTGGGCCTGATCATTTTTTGCTACTACTAATATTCCCGACGTATTTTTGTCTATTCTATGCACTAGGATACCCATGCGCTCATCACTAGCATCTGGAGCCTGATACAAACCTAGGTAATAAGCTAAAGCATTAACTAAAGTACCAGTATAATGACCGTGGCCTGGATGAACCACCAAGCCAGCCGGCTTATTAATCATTAGAAGATCATCATCCTCATAGATAATATCCAGTGGAATATTCTCTGGTTTAATCTCCACTCCTCTACGCCTATATGGAAGAAGTATTGTTATAAGATCTAAAGGCTTAACCCTATAATTTGCCTTAATAACTATATCATTAACTCTAACATAACCTGCATCTATAGCTAATTGTACTCTATGCCTCGACGTCTTCTCCATGTGCTCGGTTATATATTTATCTACACGTAAGAGAGACTGCCCCTTATCTACAACAAAACGATAATGCTCAAACATAGAATCCTGTTCTGGAGAATCAAAATCTTGATTCTCGGAAAGCACATCATCATTTTCTATAAATTCATCTTGATCGTCGCAATTGCTAAAATTATCTTTCCTCATTCTTATCTTGGCTTGGTTTATCCTTAGAAAGGTATACAATCACACCCATGCCCATATTTACAGGTACATTATTACTTGGAGATGGGCTTTGTTTATAAACATAAGCACCTAATGTATCTGCATATGTCTTTACAGTATTATCAAAAACTGCCCTTGTTAAATTCAAAGACTTATCGATTAATGTCTCCTTTACCAGCTGATAAGACAAACCCAGCAAATCTGGTACAAAAGTCTGATTATCATCTTCATTAATTCCCAACTCTAAATCAATCTCACTCTCACTTGGAACCTTTGTCTTACTCCTAACCTTTCTACCCTTAAAATACTGAGCAAGCACTTTATTTGTTGCAATATCCTCTACATATATTAATTTACCCACCTTAAGGCCGCTAGAAATAAGCTCTGTTTGCGCCTGTCTCAAACTAAAACCAACCAAAGAAGGCATCTCCACCATTCTAGGCTTTTTAGCATTTATAGTTAATAATATTCGCCTATTTTTTTTAACTTTACTCCCAGCAAGTGGATTTTGCTTAAAAACAATCCCTGGAGCCATTTTAGCTATACTTACAGAATCGGTTACCTCTAACCTTAAAGAATTTTCGTCTGCCAATCTAATTGCCTGCTCCATAGTAAGGGAAGCAAAAGAGGGTACCTCTAGCTCCTGACCATGCCTTGTAATAAATTTAAGCAGAGTAAATAACACAAATAAGGTTAAAGCAACTGCACCAATTGCCATATATGCTTGTTTAGAAAACCAATTCCAATACCATTTACTTTCTTGTTTCTTTGCCATAAATAACGCTAGATTAAATTATAAAAACTATCTCTTTCAACAGCAACAAAACCAGCACTTGCCGCTATTCTTGTTAATTCGCTTACATCCATAGTAGGAGATGTATCCTCTGCACCTGCCATAGAATATATTTTGGTTGAATCATTAATTGTACCGTCTATATCATCTGCGCCAAAAAGAAGAGCATGAGCGCATAAATCTTTACCCAACATTGGCCAATAAGATTTTATATGGGCAAAATTATTTAAGGCCAACCTACTAATAGCAAATGTTTTAAGCACCTCTATAATGCCCACTTCCTCTTTAACAATACTTGCTAAAGAATTATTAGCTATTCTATATTTTAGTGGAATAAAAGAATCAAAACCATTAGTATTTTCTTGCAAATCTCTTAGCATAATCAAATGCTCTATTCTATCTTCCCTACTTTCTATATGGCCAAATAACATTGTAGCATTTGTTCTTATACCTTGTTTGTGAGCCTCTCTATGTATTGCCAGATATTCATTTGCATTAATTTTATCGCTGCATATCTGAGCTCTTATTTTAGAACTAAATATTTCTGCACCTCCACCAGGAATAGCCTGCAAACCAGCATCCTTTAATCTAGAAATACCCTCTTTAAAGCTAATCTTTTCATTATTACACATATCTGCAATCTCTACAGCAGAATATGCTTTAATTGTGGCTATACTTGGGATATTTCTTCTTACAGCCCTAATTACATCTAAATAATATTTAAAGTCTTTAGAAGGGTGCACGCTACCTACAATATGTACCTCTGTAATACCATCATTGCATTTTTCTCTACAATAATTCTCAACCTCATCAATACTCATACTCCAAGCGCCATCTTGATTTTGGCTATCCCTCCTATACGAACAAAACTTACATCTGTGCACGCAAACATTGCTGGGCTCCAAATGAAAGTTTTTGTTATAAAATACTTTATTAGCGTTTTTTCTTTCTCTTACACAACCAGCTAATTTAGCTAAAACACTAATATCATCAATATTATACAAGTATAATAATTCACTAGCGCTTAGGGCTTGCTCTAAATTTATTTTTTTTTCTATTTCTCTTAACATAATATACCATCTGCCACCTAAAAAACCATGCTAACCATATTTCAATTGCTACAAATAGGGCCAAAGTTTTAAGCAAAACGGGCTCAAAAATAGTTAAATTATAGAGAAAATACAAATGATTATTATAAGAGCAATTACATCCTTCTCATACCACCAGGGCCACCATGTCCTCTTGGTGCCATTTTTCTCACATCCGATCCAGAGAATTTACCAAACCTAAATACTATAGAAAACATAACATATTGGCCTAATGTATTATTTTGCACATCCTGAACATAGTTATCTGTAGATGTTCTACTTGTATTCTTAGCTTGCTTTAGAATATCATATATTTTAACCTTTAAAGTTGCAGCCTGCTTAAACAAGGTTTTAGAAAGTTCTGCATTCCAAACCATAGTTGGATCCCCATAAGCAGCATCAAATCCCTTATAAAAAGTATACTCACCATCAGTAGTAATATTAAAGCCACCAGGTATATTTACATTTATCAAACCTGTAATAGAATTAGTCCAAGTAGCATTTTTTTCAATTGTATTTACGGTATACCAAGCATCTCTATACAAAACTCTAGCACCTAAAGATGTTTCTAAAAAATCATTTCTAAAAGTAAATTTTAGATTTTCACTTAAACTAAGATTCTTTGTAATATTCTTTAAATAATCTCTATCAACCAAAGTATAATTTACCCCATTACCATAATTAATAGATGTAAAGGATGATACAGAAAAATTAGATTTAGCTATTCTAGAGTTAAACATTACTCTTCCTCCTACCGAATAAATACCAGTATTATCATTCTCTGGTCTTGTGGTCTGAACTCCATTATCATCGTAAGAAACCTTAGAAATTATTTTATTAGTGGTGTAGCTTCCGTTTAAATTAGCACTAAACCAGCTCTGATTCACCATATTATTTGTTCTATACTCCATATCTAATGTTTGGTTAAACTCTGGATTTAGATCTGGGTTTCCCTTTGTAATCTTTAATGGATTAGAATTATCTAATAAAGGAATAAGCTGATTAATACTTGGTTGATTAGTTCTACCTCTATATCTCAATTCTAAATATTTACTATCGCTAAACTTATAATTGAATCGTGCCGAAGGAGAAATATTTATAACATTATAACTTGTATCTCTTCCTCTACCATAGCTTTCTGTTGTAGATGGTTGCAAAGAAGCACCCAATGTTATATCATATTTATTTTCTCTCTTCATAAAACTAAGATCTGCCCTTTGAGTAATAAAAATATTCTCATAGCTACTAGAATATAGAGAATCTAATTTAGAATAATTTCCGCTTAAATCTTTAGAATATGTATATTTATCAGAATTAGATTTTTTATAACTATACTGATATGCAGCCTCTAAAAAATAATTTCTACCTAATGGTTCTGTATAAACTAACCTACCACTTAATGAATAATTTTTATCTTTTTGTTTATATTGTTGATCAACAACAGCTATAGTATCTTGTTCAAAATACTTAGTATATGAATAATTATATCCATTAAGATCGTTATTAGAATAATTAAGTTCTGCCCTAAACGAAATAGTTCTACCTGGCTTTCCTAACCTTTGTCTAAATAAAAATGTTCCGCCGGCTGTTTGGGATTCGTTATCACCATAATTTCTGCTAACACCTCTATTGGTAGAATCACTACCCATTAATGTAGAGAATTTATTTCTAGTATCAAAATTACCACCACCAATATTAAAATTAGGTCTAAAAAGGATAGAAGTATTATCTGTAATAGAATAATCTACCTCTGCCGATGCCCTATGAGCATAGGTAGATGAAGACTCATAACCTTCTTCGTTATTATATAACGATTTACCATCTTGCATATATGTTTGCTTATATTTCTTTTCTTCTACATCCTTATCAGTAGCAGAATACATATAACTTCCTGTTAAATTCATTTTACTATCTAAAACAGAAGTATTAAGGTTTACACCTCCCATCCATGATGTTGTAATTCCAGAACTAGCAAAACCAAACATTCTTCCACCTCTAGCACCACCCATCATACTACCTGCCATATCTGTAAAGCCTCTATTATTTGTGTTATTTCCATTTGCTATAAGGCTAATTTGCGTTTTATCTGTAAAACGACCAACCATTCCTGCAGTTTGAAACCTATCTTGGGTACCGTAACCACCCATTACATTTCCAAACCAGCCATTCATCATACCAGGTTTAAGCCCTAAATCAATCACTGTTTCTTCTTCTCCATCATCAATACCTGTAAAACGGGCTTGATCAGATTTTCTCTCTACAACTTTTACCTTATTAACAATCTTAGCAGGTAAATTCTTTGTAGCCAATTGCGGATCATCCAAGAAAAAAGACTTACCATCAATCATAATTTTATTAATCACCTTACCATTTGCGGTAATTTTTCCATCAGAATCTATTTCTACTCCTGGCAATTTTTTAAGCAACTCTTCCAACATATCAGAATCGTTAATTTTATAAGCAGCAGCATTATATTCTATTGTATCTTTTTTTACTACCATAGGATCTATATGTTCTGTAATTGTAATCCCCTGTAAAGCATTAACTTGCTCACTAACAAAAAAATTTTTTAGGTCATTTGCCCCCTCTATAATATTTATCTCCATAGATTTTGGCTCATAACCCATATACTCAAACTTTACAATCCATTTACCAGGCCTTAATCCCTGAATAATAGTTACACCCTTAGCATCAGACAAAGCATATTTTACCAAATTTTGATCTTTTAAACTTTTAGCCGACAATGTTGCAAACTCAATTGGCTTATTACTTATAGAATCTAAAATTACAGCTTTTAAATAGGTTCCTCTTGCCTTAGTTCCAACTTGAGGATTTGGTAAAGATTGTGCATAAGCACAATGTACACAAATTAAAGAAGCCATAAAGGCTAGGCAACAAACCGTAAATATTTTTTTATACATAAAAATTAGTATTAAATCGTAAAATCGATACTAAGACTAACTTAAGCCGCAAAAGTTTAAAGATAAGACGTGTTATTTTTTGTTTTTTATGACTCTCTCATCATTACAGCTCACAAAATTCTCCCAAGAAGAGGAGCTTTTAGATTTTTTTGGTTTTATAGAACAAGCGGTAAAGGCTGCTAATGGGCTAGAACTATGATAATAATGACACAAAGCAATAGCCAATGCATCTGTAGCATCAAGATAGTCTTGCTCAATATTTATTTTTAGCTGATTTTGAGCCATATTGGCTACCTGTTGTTTTGATGCAGCTCCCTTTCCTGTAACAGCTAATTTTATACTACGCGGAGCATACTCAAAAATAGGAATTTGTTTTAATAATGCTGCCGCTATTGCAGCGCCCTGTGCCCTGCCTAACTTTAGCATAACCTGAGGATTCTTACCGTAGAAAGGAGCTTCAATCGCTAATTCGTCGGGAAGATAAGTATCTATAATTGCACTTACCTGCTGCATAATTTTGCCCAAGGTAAGAAAATGATCCTTTTCATTTTTTAAATTAACAACCCCCATATGCACAAAGGTTGGAGATTGCTTATCTACAACACGAATAATCCCGAAACCCAAAATGCGGGTTCCAGGATCAATTCCTAGTATTATTTTTTCTCTAGATTCTTTCAAAACCAGTATATTCTTGCAATGCCTTAGGAATTCTTATTCTACCCTTATCATCCTGATTATTCTCTATAAGCGCTGCCAATATTCTAGGCAAAGCTAATGAGCTGCCATTAAGAGTATGAGCAAGTTGCATCTTACCATCTGCATCCTTATACCTTAATTTTAGGCGGTTAGCCTGAAAAGACTCAAAGTTAGAAACAGAGCTTACCTCTAACCATCTCTTTTGAGCTGCAGAATAAACTTCAAAATCGTAAGTAAGTGCAGAAGTAAAACTTATATCACCACCACAAAGTCTTAGTATTCTATAAGGAAGCTCTAATGACTGTACAATTGCCTCAACATGCTTAACCATATTATCAAGAGCTTGGTATGAGTTCTCTGGTAAAGAAAGTTGAACTATCTCCACCTTATCAAACTGATGTAAACGATTTAAACCTCTCACATCTTTTCCATAAGAACCTGCCTCACGTCTAAAACACTGGGTATAAGCAGTTAACTTAACAGGAAAATCTTCTTTACTTAGAATTGCATCCCTATAAATATTAGTTACCGGTACCTCTGCAGTAGGAATCATATAAAAGTTATCTAAGCCCACATGGTACATTTGCTCACCTTTGTCGGGAAGCTGACCTGTACCATAAGCAGAAGCCTCATTAACCACCAATGGTGGCTGTACCTCTAAATAACCTGCACTAGTATTTCTATCTAAGAAGAAAGCAATAAGAGCTCTTTGTATTCTAGCTCCTTTACCTTTATATACAGGAAAACCTGCCCCTGTTATCTTAACACCAAGGTCAAAATCTATAATATCTAAACTCTTTGCAAGTTCCCAATGTGGCTG
>CAXYUL010000089.1:0-7357 GCA_964292095.1 uncultured Bacteroidales bacterium
CATGAAATCATATATATTATATGATTGAGTTATAACATGAAGAACCTCCTCATCGCTCTGAAAAAACGAATTGAACATACCGTTTCTAATTTCTTCTATCTCTTGCTTTGTGATAAGATCTTCTGGGTTCTTTCTATTTGTTTGGAATCCGTTAGAGGTACATCTAATATTTTGGCCAGCAATTCCAACAAAGACTTCGTTAATTTTTCTGCCAATAGAATTTTCAACATCTCTGAGGACTGGAATAATAGAATCTAAGGCGTGTTGTATATTTACAACTTCTCCTCTCATTATCCCTTTAGATGGACTTTGACTTAGAGCTATTATTTTAATACCGTACAAGGTTTTTTCACCTACAAGACATACAACTTTTGTAGTTCCTAGGTCTATGGATGCAATAAGAGTGTTGTTCATATTTATATTATATTTTCTTCTTTTTTAACATTTTGTTTTATTGATTCGCCTTTTTTAGTTGTGCAGACAATTTGTTTTTTATATTTTAGATTAATTGTACTATACTTTTCCCATCCCTCCGTAGGTATAACGTTTTGGTAAAAGGCTTGCAACTTTTCTAATTTTTCATCAATATTTTGCAGGTCACCAAAAATTATTTTTTGACTCCCTACTCGTGGACATAATAGTAGGTCGCCATTTTGTTGAATATATATTTGTTCTATTTGTGCGTTCCAAAATGGATTTTCGTCTAAGTATTTGGCTAAATTATATATTTGTTCTGTCCAACTAATGTTTTCTTTTGTAGCTTTTCCTCTGTATCCTTCGTACAAATTGAGGGGAATATTTCCGCTAACAATTGGCACGTAAGATGTAAAATTTTCTATTAGAGGAAATATATATTGACTATCATCTATATAAAATCCCCCATTTTTTGTTTCAACTCTTAATATTGGCCTACGCTGCGTAATACTTACCATCATCTTTCCATCTAGAGTAATGCTAGCATCAACTTTTTTTACCACGCTTTTTTTATTTAGTAGTTCTTCTATAAGGCTAAGACTTATTTTAGAACTATTTTTACCAATTAGCGGGCCCATATAGCCCTCCATTACGTTTATAATATCATCTTTATCTATGAATCTATTTTTTGCGCTGTCTAATATTACAACTTTAATATTTCTACATACCTCTT
Organism: uncultured Bacteroidales bacterium; assembly: GCA_964292095.1. Taxonomy (GTDB): domain Bacteria; phylum Bacteroidota; class Bacteroidia; order Bacteroidales; family UBA932; genus Egerieousia. Next base: position 1,148 of record CAXYUL010000089.1, read on the forward strand.
TCTTTCTTCCATCTTCCCATAATTTTGTGGCAAAAAAGAAGTAAGCTCCCAAGGCAGATAACAAAAAGATTAAGCCTAAGCACTGTAATATTGTTTTAAAGACAGTTTGTTTTTGCATATCAATTTAATAGTTTAGTAATTACTCTATTTACATTTTTCTAAACATATTTTGGTAATTGGCTCTATAAAACGGTCTATATCTCCTGCTCCAAATGTTATAAGAATATCTATCTTATTCTCTTCTAGTTCTTTGCTAAGATAATCCAATAGCTCTTCTTTTTTTAGCATTATTTTGTCTTTAATGCTAACATTATCAAAAATAATTTTTGAGCTTACACCCTCTATAGGGAGTTCTCTAGCAGGATATATATCTAGTAATATAAGTTTATCTAGTGCGCTTAGAGATTTTGCAAATTCACTAGCAAAATCTCTTGTTCGTGTGTATAAGTGTGGTTGAAAAATAGCACATAATTTTCTATTTGCAAATATATTTCGCATAGAGCTTATGGCAGAGCTAATTTCTTTTGGGTGATGTGCGTAATCATCAATATAAGAAAGCTTAGTTGTATTAACATGAATATCAAATCTTCTTTCTACTCCACTAAAGCTTTCTAGTCCATCTTTTACTCCTTGTTCGCTTACTCCATCTAATAGTGCTATGGCAGAAGCAGCTATAGCATTTTCTACATTTACCCATCCTGGAACTCCAACTGTACAATCTTTAATTGTTCCTTTTGGGTAAACAAGATCAAAGCTAAAGTATCCATTACTTTTAGCCTTAATATTATTAGCATAAAAATCTGCCTGCTCTTTGTAGCTATATGTATATACTTTGGCCTTTACATTAGTTAAATCTATTGTTACTCCTTTCTTTAATACTAAAGCTCCACTTTCTTTTATTTGTCCAGCAAACAAAGAAAAAGCTTCTCTAATATTCTCTACATTTGAATATATATCTAAATGGTCTGCATCTGTAGATGTTATTGCTGCTATGTTAGGAAAAAGCTGTAAAAATGAACGGTCAAATTCATCTGCTTCTGCTACTAAAGTATTATTTTTGCTTAGTATAAGATTGCTATGATAATTCTTAGAAATTCCGCCTAAAAAGGCATTGCACCCCATATTTGAGTGAGTATATATATGTGCTAATAAAGTGCTTGTTGTTGTTTTACCATGAGTTCCTGCAACGGCTAAGCAATTAGAGTGTGAAGAAATCTCTCCAAGTGCTCTAGAACGTTTAATAACCTTATATCCCTTTTCTTGCACATATACCAGCTCTTCCATATCGTTTGCAACGGCAGGGGTATATATTACTAGTGTTTGTTCTATATTGCAAGGTATGCGTGCACAATTAGCAATATAGTGTATGTTTATACCCTCATTTTCTAGTGCTTTAGTAAGTTTGCTTGGTGTTCTGTCGTATCCACTAACACAATATCCAGCATGATTATAATATCTAGCAATGGCGCTCATTCCTATTCCACCTATTCCTATAAAATATACATTTTTCATATTTCTCTATTTGCTAATTTTATACATAATTTTGCTATATTAATGGCTGCATTAGGTAAAGCCAATTTTTCTATATTCTCTTGGTATCTTGCTATCTCTTCTGGTTTTTTTAGTAGCTCTGCTATGCATGGCATAAGTTCTTGAGCCGCTTTATCGTCTTTAATTAGTATAGCAGCATTTTTATTTACTAGAGCCATTGCATTGTGCGTTTGGTGGTCTTCTGCAACTATTGGTGATGGCACAAAAACACTGCATTTTGCTGCAGAACAGAGCTCAGATATTGTACCGGCACCAGCTCTACTTACAACAATATCTGCTATAGCATATGCTAAATCCATACGTTTGATAAAACTGCTGTAATATACATTTGGCTCGTTGCGATTATTCATAAAGGCATTGGTTTCTTCTTCATATGTTTTCCCACATTGCCAAATAATTTGGTATTCTGGTTCGTTCTCATCTAGTGTAGGCTTAAACATATAGCCATTTTGTATCTCTTCTTTAACGCAGTTATTTAGTGTTCTGCATCCCAAACTACCTCCTACTACAAAAACAGTTTTTTTATTTTTGCTTAAATTATAAAATTTATAAGCCTCTTCTTTTTGCTCTGTACTTGCTTTTGTTATATCGCTCCTTATGGGATTTCCTGTTATAATTATTTTTTCTTTTGGAAAGAAGCGCTCCATACCATCGTAAGCAACACATATTTTATCAGCCTTTTTGCTGTTTTTTTTATTTACAAGTCCAGCAAAGGAGTTCTGTTCCTGAAGAAGTACTGGTATATTACTGTTTGCTGCAACATTAACTATAGCTGCACTTGCATACCCTCCAACTCCAACAACAACTTGAGGCTTAAATCTTTTGATAATTTTTTTTGCAAGTAATCTACACTTTAAATAATCTAGGGCTACTCCTATGTTTTGTGGAAGGTATAGAGGCCTTTTAAGTCCACGTGCTGGAATACCTACTATTTTGTATCCAGCTGCAGGAACCTTTTCCATTTCCATTCTTCCAGAGGCACCAACAAAAAGTATATCTGCCTTTGGTTGTATTTGCATAATAGCATTAGCAATAGAAATGGCAGGGAATATGTGCCCGCCTGTACCGCCTCCACTTATTATTACTTTTAGTGTATCCATAGCTTTATTATTTAAATTCTCCATTTATATCCATAATTTCGTGGGCCTTGTTCTCATCTTCCTTTTTCTTAAATTTTGCTCCTTCTATCCCTGCTTGTTGAGCAACAACTAAATTATTATCCGAGTCTTTAATAGTGTCTGTTTCTTGTTTAAGAGTTTCTGCTTCTTTCATTTGTTCTTTTTCTCTGGCTGCCTTTTTAGATGCGTCTACGTCTATTGTTCTACTTACAGATAATATTATCCCAAATGCGCAGCTAAGTATTACTAGTGAGGTTCCTCCTAAACTAATTAATGGTAGGGTATGACCAGTTACTGGAAGAAAGCCAACATTTACTAATATGTGTAGTGATGCTTGAATAAATATTAGCAAAGATAAGCCTCCAACTGTAATGGCAGTAAACACTTTTGTGCAGTTTTTTATTAGTATTATACACCGGAACAAAAACCACAAGTATAGCATTAGCACAAATGCACCTCCTATCAATCCGTACTCTTCAATTATTATTGTAAATATGTAATCTGAATATGGATGTGGTAGTACATAACGTTGAGTGCTGTTACCGGGCCCTTTACCTATTACTCCTACAGAAGATATAGCAATTTTAGCCATATCTGCCTGAAATGTTTTATCTGCTTGTTTTTGTTTTTCTTCAGCTGCTAGCGTCTCGTTTATTTCTGTTTTTACAAAAAATTTTTTTAATCTACTTGTTGCTGTGTCTAGTCTTGGAAGTATGCCAAAGGCTAGGTGAAAAACTATTAATAATACTAGCGCTATGCCTGCAATTCCTGCTGATTTAAATAAATATGACCATTTTACCCCAGCAATAAATAGAACTAAGAAACTAAGTAGTCCAACAAATAGTGCCGTTGAAACACTGCCTATCATAATTAATACACAAGTTAATCCTATTGGAGCAAGAACTCTTATCACAAAATCTTTAAATGTCTTTAACTCGTGCATTTCTAGAGTTCTAGCTAGGTATAGTATTATAGATATTTTAACTAATTCGGCTGGCTGAAAGGTAATACCTCCAAAGCTTAACCACCTTTTAGCTCCGTTTATTTCTGAACCCAATATGGGAGTAATTGCAAGCAAAAATAGTGATATGCCAAATATTAGATAGGTAAGAGTTCTATACCATCCAAGAGGTATTTTGTAACAGAAAAACAATGCCATTAGTCCTATTAAGACAAACTGGAATTGTTTAATTAAAAAAGCAAAGTTTGTGGTTTTTTCTTTATATGCTAAAGAACTACTAGATGAATAAATTAGGGCAATAGAAATTAAAGATAATAGAAATACTATTATCCAAATAACCTTATCGCCATTTAACCTATTTAATATAGGTTCATTTGTATCTAATTTACCAAATTTCATTGCTTATTTGTTTACAATGTTTTAACCGCTTCTTTAAATTGATTTCCTCTGTCTTCGTAGCTTTTGAATAAATCAAAACTTGCACAGCAAGGTGATAGTAATACTGTTTCGCCTGGTTGAGCATATTTGTAGGCAGTGTTTACTGCATCTTTAGCAGACTTAACATCTATAATGGTATCAACTTTATCTCCAAACGCATCATGTAATTTCTCGTTATGTAATCCCATGCAGATTAACACTCTAACTTTATCTTTAACTAATTGGTAAAGAGGTTCATAATCGTTGCCTTTATCTTTTCCTCCTGCTATCCATACAACATTACTTGTCATGCTGTCAAGTGCATACCACGACGAATTTACATTTGTTGCTTTAGAATCATTTATATATAATACTCCCTTAATACTTAATACCTTTTCCATTCTATGCTCTACCCCTTTAAAATTCATTAGACTTTGTCTAATCTGTTTATTGTCTATTTTTACAGCTTTTGCTGCTATTGCTGCCGCCATAGAGTTATAGATATTATGTTTACCAGTTAGAGCTAGTTCCTTAAGATACATTACATATTCATCTCCATCTATATTAATAGATAATTTATCTTCTTTAATACAAGCACCCTCTTTTACCTGATTTTCTTGCGAAAAAGGAAGCATTTTTGTTTTAGTTAAGATCTTTTCTAACTCTTTAGCTGTTATAGGATCATCTGCGCAAAAGATAAATGAATCTTCTCCCTCCATATTTCTTATAATCCTAAACTTTGAGTTTATGTAGTTTTGCATTTTAAAGTTGTATCTATCTAAATGGTCTGGAGTAATATTCATTAAAATAGCTATATCTGCTTTAAAATCATACATTCCATCTAGTTGAAAACTGCTTAGCTCAAGTACGTAATAATCAAAATTTTCTGTTGCTACTTGTAAGGCAAAACTTTTACCTATATTTCCTCCAAGACCAACATTATATCCTGCATTTTTTAGAATATAATATATTAATGAGGTAGTTGTTGTTTTGCCATTACTGCCTGTTATACATATCTTTTTAGCTTTGCAATATCTTCCTGCAAATTCTATTTCTGATATAATTTTAATCCCCTTTTCTTTAATAGCTACAATTAGAGGAACATTATCTGGTATACCAGGACTTTTAATAACTTCATCTGCCTCTAAAATTCTATCAATACTATGTCCACCTTGCTCAAAGAAAATATCATATTTCTTTAATAGTGATATGTATTTTTCTTCAATTTTACCATTATCGCTTAGGAAAACATTAAATCCCTTAAGTTTTGCCAATAAAGACGACCCCACACCGCTTTCGCCACCGCCTAAAACTACAATTGTATTCATAACTATTAATTTTTAATTATCTAATCTTTAGCGTTATAATTGTAATAGCGCATAGGAGAATTGCTATAATCCAGAACCTTACTACAATTTTAGCCTCTGGTATAGCCTTCTTGGGACTCTGAATTAAAGCAGGTATTCCCTCTTTCTGAAAATGATGGTGCAATGGACTCATTTTAAATATTCTAGTACCTTCTCCATTCTTTTTCTTAGTATATTTAAAATAAGCTCTCTGAAGAATAACAGATAGGCTTTCTACAAAGAAAATTCCGCATAAAAGAGGAATTAGTAACTCTTTACGTATTATAATTGCCGCAACTGCTATTATCCCACCAAGTGCTAAGCTTCCTGTATCTCCCATAAAAACTTGGGCAGGATATGTATTGTACCAAAGGAATCCAATTAAAGCCCCAACAAAAGCAAACATAAAAATAACCACCTCGCCTGTATGGGGTATGTACATTATATTTAAATAAGATGCATATATAGAGTTTCCCGATAAATATGCTAAAATAGCAACGGTAAGGCCTACTATTACAGATATTCCAGTTGCTAGTCCATCCATTCCATCTGTTAGATTAGTTCCGTTTGATACAGCTGTTACAACAAAAATAATAATAAAAATATAGATTACCCAACTAGCAATCTCTCCAGCCTTTCCCTCACAAGGGCTCAACCAAGAATAATCAAATTGATTATTCTTTACAAAAGGAATTGTTGTTTGTGTGCTCTTTGCATCTTTAAAATATCTTGTTTGGGTTCTATCTAGCTCTGTAACTGTTTCTGCAATTGAATGGTATGCCTCTTTGCTGCATTTTTGCCTAACAGTAACATTACT
>CAXYUL010000090.1:0-7320 GCA_964292095.1 uncultured Bacteroidales bacterium
GAGAAGAAAGCTAAGACTACAGCAACATGAAAATTTAAGCCGCAAATTAATGTACGGCCAATAACATTTAAAAACGTAATAACTATTGCCTCTAACCTAATTCCGATAAAATATCTTACAAGTAAATTATTAACACTATCTAAGGCCCTTTTAGTATTATCTTCAAATTTTTGAGGAACAATGGCTAATACCATCTTAGAAAAGGTATCGTTATCTTGCAAAAAGAAAAATGTAACAAAAATAACGGTGAAAGCCTGAACAAGAAAATGTACAACAAAAGCAGCAATTGAATTAAAGGCAGCACTAAATAAAGAAAAATTAAAAATATTCTTAAGGCTATCTATTATCATAGATTGAATGGTAACAGACTTGCTCATAGCTGGAAATATCTTATGCAAAGACCTATTATATTTAGCCAAAGGCTCATGTAGTTTATCGGCAATAGAATTTAAATCAATATTTCCCATCTCTGTAAGAATCTGTCCAATAAGTGGAGCAAGAAAAATAAAGAACATAAAAATAATTGATGCCAAAATAATCAAAGTAAGAAGGGCTGCAATTGATCTGGGAATTTGGAATCTTCCAATTTTAATAGAAGAGAATATATTAACAAGAGGCTTCCCGATAATTGATAGAATAACAGAAATAAGAATACTAGTAACTATAGAACTAAAATACCATGTAATAAAAAATATAATTGCAATTGCAGCGCAAATAATTATATATTTTGCCAGTTTATTCATACAGATTAAATTTTAATTTTAGCATCAAAAGTAGCAAAAAATATATTACTTTTGTAATAAACTGTTTAAATATAATAAATATGACAAAAAAACTATTACAATTAAGTATAGCACTATTAATGTCTGTATCGTTATTTGCCGATGAGGGTATGTGGTTACCATCGGAAATATTATACAGAATAAAAGATATGCAGTCTAAAGGTTGTAAATTATCAGCACAAGAAATCTACAGCATAAACTCTTCTTCATTAAAAGATGCTATTGTTCATTTTGGAGGAGGATGTACAGCAGAGCTAATATCTAAACAAGGATTACTAATAACAAATCATCACTGCGGATTTGGTCAAATTCAATCGCACAGTTCTATAGAACACGATTACCTAAAAGACGGGTTCTGGGCTTATACACAAGACCAAGAGCTAGCAAATCCAGGCTTAACTGTTTCCTTTTTAGATAACATGAAAGATGTTACAGATATAGTATTAAAAGGTGTAACTGAAAAAATGACAGAACAACAAAGATATAAGCTAATAGAAAAAAACTCTCAAGCAATAGAAAAACAAGCTATAGCTAATGGAATTGGTCTAAAAGCTAGAGTTACGCCTCTGTATTATGGTAACCAGTATTTCTTGTTTGTTTATAAAGTGTATACCGATATAAGATTGGTAGGAGCCCCACCATCATAAATAGGTAAATTTGGAGGAGCCACAGACAATTGGATGTGGCCACGTCATACTGGAGACTTCTCAATTTTTAGAATTTACGCCGATAAAAACAATGAGCCAGCAGCTTACTCAAAAGATAATGTTCCATACACTCCTAAAAAATTCTTTAGCATAAATGCGTCGGGAATAAAAGAAGGAGATTTTACCATGGTTTATGGCTACCCAGGTAGAACCAATGAGTATTTGGTTTCCGATGCAGTAAAACAAATAGCATTTGTATCTAACCCTCATAAAATTAAGCTAAGAACACTAGTTTTAGATATTCAAAATAAAGAGATGGCTAAAGACCAGGCTGTTAGAATTAAATATGCTTCTAAAAATGCTAGTGTTGCAAATGCTTGGAAAAAATGGCAAGGTGAAATGAAAGGTATAGTAAGGCTTAACACCGTTGCAAATAAAGAAGATTTTGAAGCAAAATTTGAGAAATGGGCAGAGGGAAAACCAGAATACGAAGGCTTATTAAATAAGATGCATAGCTACTATGCAAGTATTTCTGAGCTCTTGTTAGTAGCTGATTATCAGAATGAAGCATTAAATGCTGTTGAGCTAGTTAAATTTGCTGGATCTAACAGAAAAAATGCAGAGTCATTTAATAAAAATTACTACCAAGTAATTGATAAGGCAGTATTTATAGCTCTGTATAACGAGTACAAAAATACAATAGCCCAAAAATACCAATCTCCATTCTTTAAGGAGCAGTTAGAAAAATTTAAAACAATTGAAGCATGGGCAGACGATTTATACGGAAGTTTTTCCTCTAATTCTCTTCCCGACACAATTGCAATTAACAAGGCATTTGAAATATATAAAGAAACAAATAAATTCTTTACAGAAAATATTATGCCTACACTAGACTCTGTTAATTCTCATATTACTCTTCTTTATAGAACATATATGAATGGGCAAATGGAGTATAACAAAGCTAATAGGGGAACACGCCAATTTTATCCAGATGCAAACTCTACATTACGTGTAGCATACGGGCATGTTAAGGGCTACCAACCATCTGATGCTGTTTATTATACCCCTATATCTACCTTAGAGGGAATAATGCAAAAAGACAATCCTAATATTTACGACTATAATATTCCTCAAAAACTTAGAGATTTATATGCAGCAAAAGACTATGGCAGATGGAATGTTAATGGAACCGTACCTGTTGCCTTTATTGCTACAAATCATACATCTGGCGGAAACTCTGGAAGTCCTGTTTTAGATGCAAACGGGCACCTTATTGGAGTTAACTTTGATAGAGTATGGGAAGGAACAATGAGTGATGTTGTTTTTGACCCATCTTTTTGCAGAAATATAGCATTAGATATTAGATACGCCTTATTTATTATAGATAAATTAGCTGGTGCTGACAGACTTATAAAAGAGATGGATATAAAATAATTTTTATATTATCTCTATAAATTATTTTACTAAATTTACTGAGATATTAAAAATATTAGTTATGGAAAAAAAGTCTCTTTTAGTTATGTCATTACTAGTTGTAATGTTTTTGTTAGCATCTAGTTCAACTATTACTGTAGAGAAAGTTGAACTAATAAGTATTAATGCACCAGTAGATTGTGATATTACTTGTTCTAGTTGTGGAAGTAAGCAAGTTAATCACTTTCATAATAAAGGTGTAATTTATTACTATTGTAGAGATTATGCGTATAAAGGACAAATTCTAGAGTAGAGTAAAAAGAGTGTGAGTCTCATAAAGGAGCACACTCTTTTTATACTTTTATTTTTTATAGATCAAAAATCAATAAAGCTATGAAAAACCTTTTAGTAGTATTTTTTTTAATTTTGAGCTTATCGGCTTATTCTCAAAATAATTATTCTATTAGTGGTAGAACGCTTTCTAAATCTGATAAATCTATTATAGAATTTGCAGCAGTTATTGCAATTAACGATACAATTAAAATTAGGAAAGGAGTAGAAACTAATAAGCTAGGACAATTCACCATAATGCTTCCCAAAGGGCAATACTATTTTGAGGTATCTCTTTTAGGTTATGCTAAATATGTTAAACAGATAGATGTAAACCAAGATATTAATATGGGTGATATTTATTTAGACCTTATTAGTGAGCATATAAAAGGGGCTACTATTACAGCGTCTATGGTTCAGCATAATTTAGAAGGCTATAAACTTAATGTAAAAAATAACAAGGTTTTTATGAACTTAAGTATGCCAGATATTTTAAGAACAACACCTGGTATGTGGGTAACAGATAATAGCCTTAGTGTTTATGGTAAGCCAGCAACGGTTTATATTGATAATGTTAAGCAAAAGATTTCTGGTGCAGAACTATCTAATTTTTTAAAAAGTTTTAATGGAAAAGATATAGAAAACATAGATGTTATTTCTAATCCCGGTTTTGAGTATAGAGGTGAAAGTGCAGTAATAAAAATTACTACTAATAAAGAAGAAGGAGGAAGGCTATCGGCATCCTTACAATATATTGGAAGAGATAATAGCAATGTGCTAAGACCTAATATTTTACTTTCTTATAGAAAAAATAAAATATTGTTAAATACTAATGTAAGCTATACATATTTACAAAAAGATAATAATTACCAAAATACTATATATTCAAAAGAAAATGAAATAAAATCTAATCAGATTTCAAATAATAGTGCAAAAGTTCCTACAAGCATTTTAGCTTATATTGGTTTAAATTATGATATTTCTAAAAATGACTTATTATCTGTAAACGTATTTGCTAAGTATTTAAAAAGGAAAGAAAATAGACTCATAGAAAGTATAGATTACACAGATGGAAATATAAACAGAAGTTCTATAAGAAATATAGTTGATGATTTTAGAGATATTAATTTAAATTTGTCGGGATTATACACCCATAATTTTAAGGCTAAAGAAAAAATAGAAGTAAGAGCAAATTATCTATTTGGGAATAACGATAGATCTTATTTAGACACAACATTTAATGTAAATTCTAATCTCAACAAACAAAACACTAATAAAACTTATTGGTACAATGTTCAAGCAGATTACTTTAATAGTTTTTGTGGAAAGGCAGATAACTTTCTTGCAGGTATAAATTATAATGGTTTAAATAATAAGATTAATGAGGACACTTTTTTAAGGCATGGGCTAAATTTAGATGAAACTAATCACTATTATAACTATAAAGAAGACATAGCTTTAGCATACGCCTCTTATACATACAATTTTAATCTCATAGCAATAAGGGCAGGATTAAAAGGTGAGTACAGCTATATAAATTCTAATTCTTATTTTAATTTTATTCCCGACATATTACTTTCTCTCCATTTAAATAAAAAACGAGGAAGTTTATTAAGGTTAGGCTACACGAGGACAGTGCGTAGGCCTAATATGAATATGTTAGACCCTATGCCAAGGACATACGATAATTATATTCAGTTAGGAAACCCACAGCTTAAACCATCAACTGGGGATAAGCTAGAAGCTAACATAACAATAAGAAATAATTACGTTTTGTCGGTAAATTATAACTATGAAAAGGATGTTGTAAGTAATTACGTATATAAGGCAGAAGATGGAAACATATATTATCAACCTATAAATTCTGCAAGTGCCAGGAGTTTAAATGTATCTGCACAAGTTTCGCTTATGTTATTTAAACGCTGGAATATAAATACCAGATTGGGATACACTAATTATACTCAGAAGAACGATAAAATTACAAGTAAGAATGATATGTTTTTTGTATCGGTATTTACAATGCTAATGTTGCCATACAAGATGGATATTTCTGCTATATTGGATTGGAACTCTAAAAGTGTAAAAGGTTTAAATACAATAGAAAAAGCACCATTATATGCAAATCTTTCGCTAAGCAAATCGTTTTTTAAAAATAATTTAAAGTTTTCTATTAATATTAGTGATATTTTTAACTCAGATAAAAATAGAGAGAGAATAGTAGATTTTGGTAATAGTATTCAAAGTACAAAGTATAAATATGGCTCTAGAACATACGGATTTTCTGTGAACTTTAATCTAAATTGGGGAAAGAGAGTTTTACTTAAGAATATAGACTATAAGCAAAAAGAAATAACAGATAGATTGAGTGATTAACTAGCTAACACTGCTTATACCATACAATAGCTATGTTTTAGGCATAGTGGCAGTAAAAAATTAGGGGATATCCAAAGTAAATTAAGACTTTTAGCTATCCCCTAATATGTAAGAATAAAAATTTATTAATTTTTATCTAGCTTAGATGTAGCAAGAGCTACATTTATTGTTCTACCCATGTGTTCAGAACCGTTTAGGGCAGAGATTGCTCTATTTCCATCTTCTTCATTTGACATCTCTACAAAGCCGTATCCTTTAGATCTGCGTGTATCTTTGTTAATGATGATTCTAGAAGAAATTACTTCTCCATACTGTGAAAAAAGGGCTGCTAAGTCTTCGTTTTTAGCTCTGAAGCTTAGACTTGAAACAAAAATGTTCATGGTTGCAAAATGTTAATTATTTACTTATTGTTAATAGTTGTTAGTTATAACGATACAAAGCTAAACAAACAAAACATATTTTCAAATTTTTTTAAGAAAAATTGAAAAAATAGTTAAAAATTATAACTAAATTTCTTAATATGCTATAAATTTTATACAAGAATTTAAAAAATGTATAAAATATTCTAATATATAACATGCTAAATTATATAGTGTTGGCAGGGGATAAAACAGTATACTAAGACAAAATAGATATAATATTATTGTTACTAGAGGAATAGCAATAATGTTACTTATTAGGAAATATGGCGCTGAATATGAAAAATAATAGTAGCATATGGGAAGTGTTGCTATTTGGCAAGCAACAGAAATATTAATACTATCAATTATTATTTGAACTAATTTATTTATTAGCTTTAATGTATTGTTTGCGAGCTTATTGTTGTTGCTATTAATCTTATTGAGTGTTGGCTTTGCTAAAATTTTAACCGATGCGTTTAGGCTAGGCAAAATATAGGTTATTCCAAGCATAGCTGAGAATGAAAGTTGAAAACCAATAGAAAAAAGTTGTTTTGGACTTAGTAAAACTATTATAAAAGCAGAAATTGATAAAGTATTAATTTTATTAGAATTTTTGTTCGTAATACTACAGATTTTATAAACTATTATCATTAATGCGGCTCTAAGTACAGACGGGCTCATGCCAGTTATAAAGGAGTAAGAGCAAATAATAATTGCATAGAAATAAAAATTTATGTATTTGGTCTTATACGATATATTAAAAATACTAAGTGCAATATTTAGCACAGAATATAAGATACTAACGTGTAAGCCTGATAAAGCAAGTAAGTGAAGAGAGCCGCTTAAACGATATGCTTCAATTATGTTCTTAGAAATATCTTTTCTATCTCCAAGAACGAGTGCTTTAAGAATATTAAGTTCTTCGTTATTTATGTTTTTTGGTAGGTAGGATATTAATAAGTTTCTTTTATTTTCTGAAATACTTGCTATATTGTTTAGAATACTAAAATTTTCTATTAAACTAATACATTGATAATTGCATATCCCACATAAAAAAACACATAAGAAAGAGGATAGCTTAAAAATATATGAGAATTTGTAATTATTTGTGCTGGCTTTTAATTTAAAATATAAATTAAAACAAATTATAAATGTAATACCAATTGTTACTAGTAGAATGTGAAATATCACACAATCAAGTAATTTGCCGGCTATTGTTCCTAATATGAACAGTACAAAAAAATTTGTTCCCCCTCGTCCCATCTTCACAAAATTTTAAAATTTGCTTAAAAATAGTTATTTTGAATTATATTTGCAAACATGAAACAGAATAAACGAATAGCATTTATACTAAATCCAATATCTGGAACTGGT
>CAXYUL010000091.1:0-7310 GCA_964292095.1 uncultured Bacteroidales bacterium
ACGCTCTGGGTGTTTAAGCATATCTGAATATTTTGCCATTGGCATATCAGAAGTACTTGCACCATCTGCCGGTGGAGCATATCCCGTATTAGACTTAGCTAAATTAAAATTTATGCTCTCTATAGGAGGAAGGTAACCACTAAGTGCTTTTAAAGGAGCTCCCCACATACCAGGAATCATATAAACAACAAAAGAGAAAACAACTATAGAGAAAAATAATCTTTTTACACTTAAATGTTCATCTGGAGTATCATGAGCAAACCTCAATTTTCCTAATAAATAAAGCCCCAATAAAGAGAAGATAACTATCCACAAAGCCAAATAAACTTCTCTATCTAATAAATTCCATTGATAAACTTGATCTGCAACACTTAAGAATTTAAGACCTAAAGCCAACTCAACAAAACCTAATACAACTTTAACTGAATTTAACCAACCACCGCTCTTTGGAAGATCTTTTAATAAAGATGGCGCAAAAGCAAAAATTGTAAATGGTAACGCAAATGCAGCCGAAAAGGCAAACATGGTAATAATTGGCTCCCATATATCACCTTGAGTACTCTTTATTAGTACAGAACTTACAATAGGACCGGTACAAGAGAATGAAACTAAAACCAAGGTTAAAGCCATAAAGAAAACACCAATCAATCCACCTTTATCAGACTTAGCATCGGTTTTATTAACCATCCAGCTTGGCATGGTAATTTCAAATGCACCAAAGAAACTTGCAGCAAATGTCATAAAGATGAGGAAGAAAATAATATTTGGAATCCAGTGTGTAGCTAACCAATTAAATATATCTGCAGTAACAGCGTCACCACCTAAGAAATATGTCATTAATATGATAACTGCAATAGGAAGTGTATATAAAGCTATAATAGAAAAGCCATAGAAAGCAGCCATAAATCTACCTCTAGCTTTAGTTCCACCAGAATTTTTAAGGAAAAATGATACTGTCATTGGCACCATTGGAAATACACATGGAGTTAATAATGCAACAAAGCCCCAAGCAATAGCCTCTAAAATAACTCCCCAAAGAGATTTTTTAGACCCTTCTTTTTTCGCATTCTCATCTACAAGAGCTGCGCTAGCATCTTGATCTCCATTAGAAAGTTCTGCTTGTGTTCCTTGCTCTGAGTCTTGCACTAGTGTATCACTAACGCTAGAAACAACTTCAGTAGCTGGAGTTCCCTCCGTAGCTACTGAATTGTCATTTTTATCTTTTGTTAAAGCTGGTGTTACTACCGCAGCCTCTGTGCCTCCTACAGCCGCAGGAAGTTTAACTTTAAGATCCTCATCTGTAGGTGGAAGGCAACTTCCATCATCACAAGTCTGCCATTCTACATTAATATTAATTGTTGTTTCCTTTGCAGAGATAACTACAACCTTCTGTGCTATAACAACACCACTACCACAAGTACCAATCTCCATGTTAAACATGTTATCAAAATACTTATGAACCTTAGTTTTAATATAAGGTTTCCCTTGTAATTTTACGCCATCACCACCAGAAATAGTTAAAGTTGTAGGAATTGGTCCATCTGTATAAGGGCCCAAATCATAAATATGCCACTTCCCAGACATTGAGCCACTTAATTGTACCTCATATACATTATCCTTAACTAACACCGCCTTTGAACTCCACGTTACGGGATTCTCAAAACCTTGTGCGTTTAAGCTTAAAGCAAAAAAAATAACTAAAAGCGATAGTATTAATCTCTTTATCTTCATAATTAGTTTTTATGTGTTCTTAACACAATTTATTTGGTTTATAACAATTTAAATAATTCAATTTTAGAATACAATATTAGTAAACGCTAAAAAAGGTTCACTACTGCATTAACTTGTAGAAGTTTTACTCCAACATAATAGTAAACAACCAACGAGCATCTTTCCCTAATAAAACATAAGAAAATATCGCAAAAGTAGTCAAATTAATCTAAAATTCTATTCTTAAGAAAAAAACACTATTTTTGCGTTAATATGAGCGAAATAAAAAAAATAGTTGAAACACCACTGATGCGGCAATACTTTGAGGTTAAAAGCAAGCATCCCGATGCTCTATTGCTTTTTAGAGTGGGTGATTTTTACGAAACCTTTGGAGAAGACGCAATTATAGCAAGTAAGGTTCTTGGAATTGTACTCACTAGAAGAGCTAACGGCTCTGCCCAATATGTAGAATTAGCCGGTTTTCCACATCACTCTATAGAGAGTTATTTACCAAAATTAGTAAAAAGTGGCTACAAGGTTGCTGTCTGCGACCAATTAGAAGATCCTAAACTTACAAAAAAAATAGTTAAAAGAGGTGTTACAGAATTAGTTACCCCAGGTATTGCATATAGCGAACAACTCCTAGAGCAAAAGGAAAACAATTTTTTATGCGCTATCTATTTTAGCAAAGACCAAGGTGGCATAGCTTTTTTAGATATTTCTACCGGCACATTTAAAATTGCACAAGGTAATCTCGCTTATATAGAATTGCTACTTTCTAATTTTAGCCCCAAAGAAATAATCCTCCAAAAGGGCTACCAACAAGGATTTAAAGAACACTTTGGCAATAATTTCTATATATCTATAATGGATGAGTGGGCCTTTGCTCCTATGGCCACTCTAGAAAAACTAAAAGCACAATTTAACACTAGTTCTTTAAAAGGTTTTGGAGTGGAAAACCTAATTTTAGCAACAACTGCTGCCGGTGCTATTTTATTCTACCTAGAACAAAACCATAATAAAGGACTGGCCCAAATTTGTTCTATTTCTAGAATAGAGCAAGATAAGTTTATGTGGCTAGACAAATTTACCATTAGAAACTTAGAGGTTTTTAACCCCTCTTGTTCAGATGGAGTTTCTCTACTAAACATAATAGATAAATGCAGTTGTCCTCTTGGAGCAAGACTTCTAAGAAACTACCTTGCAATGCCATTAAAAGAAAAGAACGAAATAGAAAAAAGGCATAATGTTGTAGATATTCTCACAAGACATATATCGGAAAACCAAGAGCTTAGAGATCTTCTTGGCAAGGTTGGAGATTTAGAAAGAATTATTGCAAAAGCCGCAGCTGGCAAAATTAGCCCACGCGAATTAATGCAATTAAAAAGAGGGTTAGACCAAATGCAGCCAATAAAAAATCTTTGTTCCAATATTACTCAAAATAACATAAATCATCTATGCTCAATAACAGAACAAATATCAGTATTTGAAGACCTTAATAACGAGATAGCTACTAAATTACAAGCCGATCCTGCAGCTGCTTTTGGCAAAGGAGATATTATTGCGGATGGAGTAAACGAAGAACTAGATAAGCTAAGAGATATTGCTCGCCATGGCAAAGAATATCTACTTAAAATTCAACAAAGAGAAATAGAACGCACCGGCATAGCCTCTCTAAAAATCAGTTATAATAATGTTTTTGGCTATTACTTAGAAGTTAGAAATACTCATAAAGATAAAGTTCCTGCAGACTGGATAAGAAAACAAACTCTTGTAAGTGCAGAAAGATATATAACTCAAGAACTAAAAGATTACGAAGAAAAGATACTGGGCGCTGAAGATAAAATAATCTCATTAGAGCAGGCCATTTATTCAGAATTAATAGCCATTGTGCAAAAAGAGATAAAAGATATTCAACAAACAAGCAATGCTATTGCCCAAATAGACGTACTTAGTACCTTTGCTTATATTGCAATACAAAATAACTACAATAAGCCTATAATGACAGACGGCCTAGAGCTTAAAATAGAGCATGGCAGACATCCAGTTATAGAAACATTAATGCAAGCAGGAGAGGAATTTATTGCTAACGATTTATATTTAGACTCAAACTCTCAACAAATTATAATACTCACAGGTCCTAATATGGCGGGTAAATCGGCACTATTAAGACAAACAGCCCTAATAGTTCTTTTAGCACAAATTGGTTGTTTTGTACCCGCCAAAAGTGCAGAAATAGGAATTTGTGATAAAATATTTACAAGAGTAGGCGCCTCCGATAATATTTCTAGAGGAGAGTCTACTTTTATGTTAGAAATGAGTGAAACTTCTACCATTCTACACAACCTATCTCAACGCTCATTAGTGCTTTTAGATGAAATAGGACGCGGTACTAGTACATTTGACGGAATGTCTATAGCATGGGCAATTGTAGAATATTTACATGAGAACCCTTATAAAGCAAAAACACTTTTTGCCACCCATTACCACGAACTTAACAACCTAGAAAACATCTTCCCCAGAGTAAAAAATTATCACGTATCTGTAAAGGAGGTTGATAATAAAGTTATATTTTTAAGGAAACTATGTAAAGGTGGTGTTGCTCATAGTTTTGGTATTCACGTAGCACGAATGGCCGGTATGCCAAAAGCTGTTGTAGATTCTGCTCAAAGAACTCTTAATCAACTAGAAAAAGAAGAGAAAAGTAATTTATCCGAAGACCTACAGCTATCGTTTTACCAACTAGACGACCCTTTGCTTTTAGACATTAAGACAGAACTTAAATCTATGAATATTAACAAGATGTCTCCATTAGATGCTTTTGATGCAATTAGGCGTTTAAAAGAGAAAATTGGCTTATAAATTATTATTATGGCAATAAATAAGGCATACAAAGACAGTATTATAATAGCAAAACTCTTTAAAGAGAGCATTGCTTTTGCTTTTGGGCAATTAAAAGGAGATAAATTTAGAACATTCTTATCTTTATTTGGAGTAACTATAGGTGTCTTTTCTATTGTAGCCATTTTATCTGCTATAGATGCCCTACAAAACAACGTAAAACAAAGTTTTGAATCTATTGGAAGTAATGTTGTGCAGATTGGCAAATGGCCAATGGTTGGAGAAGATGAAAATGGTAACATAGGAACACAGGTAGAATATAAGTGGTGGGAATATATGAAAAGGCCAGAAATTTCTTTAGAAGACTTTAAATACTTAAAAGAAAATAGTAAATCTAGTGATGCTATAGCAATGTTCGTTTCTTTTAATTCTAAATTAAAGCATAATAGGAACTCCATTAATAGGGCAAATGTTCTTGCTGTTACCGAAAATTGGGAGAGTATTGTTAAAATAGATTTGGAATATGGCAGATCATTTAACAAAAGAGAATTTGAAGGAGGCTTTCCAGTATCAATTATTGGACACGAACTTGCTAAAGAACTATTTGGAGAAGAAAATGCTTTAGATAAATATATTAAAGTTAGAGGAAACAACACACGAGTAATAGGAGTAACTAAGAAAAAAGGAGAAAACCTTATAGATATCTTTCCTGTGGATGATATGTTAGTAGTTCCATTAAATTATTCTAAAAGCATGATTAATTTACGCAATATCTCTAAACAGATTTTTATTTCGCCAAAAACTACCGTAAGTCAAAGCGAATTTGATAGCGAGATAATCCAATTAATGAGAGCCCAAAGACGCCTTAGCCCTAACGAAAAAAATAACTTTTCTCTTTCTAAAATTTCTTTTCTAGTAAACACTGTTCAATCTGTATTTACTATATTAAATTTAGTAGGATGGGTTATTGCCGGATTTTCTCTTTTAATAGGAGGTTTTGGAATAGCTAATATTATGTTTGTTTCTGTAAAAGAAAGAACAAATATAATTGGAATTCAAAAAGCACTAGGAGCAAAAAAATATGTAATTATTACTCAATTTTTGGTAGAGGCTGTTGCTTTATCAATAGCTGGAGGCATAATTGGAATACTCCTAGTTAGCGGAATTATTCTTCTTATTCCTACTACAAACGGCATAAGCTTGTCATTATCACTAGCAAACATCATTAGTGGTGTTTCTGTTGCTTCTTTAATTGGAATAATTGCTGGAATTGTTCCTGCTTGGCTTGCAGCAAACCTTAACCCGGTAGATGCAATAAATAGTAAATAATAGCTCACAAAATAGAATCTTAAACACATTATTTATGAAAAAATTATTTATCACCCTTTGCTTAATTACCTTCTGTGGACTAAGCCTTTTTTCATTTAAACCTAAAACTATAGAAAAACAAATAAAGCTTATAATTAAGAACAATAAAGCTATTGGCTTAGCTGTTGTTGCAGTAAAAGGAGATAGTATTTGCTATGCCAACAATTTTGCTTACAGCAATTTAGAAAAACAAACACTGCTAAACAAAGAAAGTTTATTTAGAATAGCCTCTATTTCTAAATCATTTACAGCCACAGCAATAATGCAGCTAATAGATTCCTCTAAAATAGACCTAGAAGCCGATGTTTCTAAATTAATGGGCTTTACAGTTCGCAACCCCAATTATCCCGATACTCCTATTACTCTAAGAATGTTGCTTTCACACTCATCATCTCTAAACGACTCTCAAGGTTATTTTACCATAAACGTTATAAACCCAGATTCTACAAATACTTGGAGCAAAGCATACAACAACTACCAACCTGGGACTAAATACGAATACTGTAATTTAGCTTATAATATGTTAGGAACAATACTAGAGCGTGTAAGCGGAGAAAGATTTGATAAATACATTGTAAATCACATACTTAAACCAATTGGTGTATATGGCGGATACGAGGTAGCCAGCCTCGACTCTAGTAAATTTGTAACTTTATATGAATACAACAAAGAAAAAGACAGTTTTACCGCATCTGCTCAAGCCTATAATCCCAGAAGAGAAGAAATTGCAAACTATAAATTTGGCTACTCAACACCAATATTTTCTCCAACTGGTGGTCTAAAAATATCGGCAATATCCCTAGCAAAGGTTATGATAATGCACATGAACTACGGTTTAGTAAAACACACTAACTACTCAACTAGAATAATATCAGAGGAACTCTCTAAAATAATGCAATCTAAAATAATCTTCCCGACAGATGAAGGTGATGCCTACGGCTTTGCAATTAGAACTAGTGATCAACTCTTAGATGGAGTTACAATGATAGGACACACGGGTGGAGCCTACGGTGTTTATACCTCTATGTTTTGGGATGCAGAACATAAATTCGGCTTTATAGTAATGACCAATGGCTGCAATGATAGAAGAGACCATAATTTTATGAGCATACATAGAGAAGTTGTAAAATGTCTATACGACAATGTAATAAACACTGATCAAAAAATTAAAAAAGAATAAGAATACATAAAATGAAGCGAGTATTAATTATTACATATTATTGGCCACCAAGCGGTGGATCTGGTGTTCAACGTTGGCTTAAATTTGCTAAGTACCTTCCCCAATTTAACTGGGAGCCAATAATTTATACCCCATTAAATCCCGATGTAAATTCTTTAGATAAATCGCTATCAAAGGATGTTTCCGAAAATTTAATAATATTAAAGAAAAA